>JAGCTF010000259.1 GCA_017963755.1 Clostridia bacterium
GACGTCCCGCTCAGAATCAGTTTTACGGTGCCGCTGTCAGCCGCCGTATCCGGAACGCTCACAACGATTTGCCCGCTCTTAAGCTGCCCCTTGACCGTATAATCGCCGGAGGCAGTGATGTAATAGACGGTACCGCCTTGCCCGGCCGTACCTTCGACCGCTTCTCCTTCGCTCGTGGTGATCGAAAAATCCGCGTCAATTACCGTCTGGTTTTCGGACGGGTCAACGAGCGTCACAGCTTCTTGCGTTGGCTGCTCCGGGGCAATATTATTTGTCGGACCTGCCGGGGGCAGGGAGCCGTCCGCGCTTCCGTTCCCGCTTCCGCTTGTACATCCCGCCAGCAGGCACGCGGCGGTCAATACAGCTGCGAGTATTTGTATGTTTCTTTTGTTTTTTGCTTTTTTAGTGTTGTTTTCAGTCATCATTATTTGATCACTCCGCTGTGCATTATAGCGTGAATTATTGGCATTTTTGTGTCAAAAGGAGATCTTAATTCGTAATATAATCGGTTCGCCGTCTCCTTTTTTCTGACGTATTTATTTGAGAGGAGGGGGGCACGGCCGCAGCTCTGTCTTTTCTCAATTGCGGCCGTATTGGTAAGGAGGTTCGCACGGCCGCATTCTGCCTTTTCGCTATTTGCGGCCGTATAAATGAGCAACGAGGCCGCTTTTCAACCTTTTGATCTTTGGCGAAGCCGAATGAATAGCTAAGAATTTTGTTTGACCGAAATGCGAATTAATGAAGGGAACGCATGAGACCCAAAATTCGTGCTATCATTCGGTTCGCCTTTTCGCTATTTGCGGCCGTAACGGGAGGTTAGTTGTAGTTGAAAATAAAAATATTTGACATGCTGTGACATGTGTGGTAAAATCCGCAAATGTGCCGCTTCCTGGATCACGGACACTCCGACCTCTTCCCGGATGCAGGCGAATAAAAACAACAAGGAGAAAAAAACGATGACGAAAGAAAGAAAACAGGAAATCATCAAAACTTACGGACTTAAGGAAGGCGACACCGGTTCGCCCGAAGTACAGGTCGCCCTGCTCACAGAGCGCATCAACGAACTCAACAAACACCTTGAGTCACATAAGAAAGACCACCACTCCAGACGCGGCCTGCTCATTATGGTAGGTCACAGAAGAGGACTTCTTTCATATCTTCAGAAGATCGACGTAGAACGCTACCGCTCTCTGATCGAAAGACTTGGCCTGAGAAAGTAATTCCGGTACTCAAGCGAGGCTCCGCAAGGAGTCTCGCTTTTGTAATAAATATTTTTAAGAAGATGCGGCTGTAGGGCGTAGATTGTACGCTCCGGCGACGAGTTTCAGAAGGTTTCAGCCCGGGAGACCGCGCGGTTTTCTGCCGGAACGCAGAATCTACATGCTACCGCCTCAACTTCGGAAAGGGAAAAACATGTTTAAAACATTCACAACACAACTTGCCGGCAGAACCCTTACGCTCGAATTCGGAAAAGTTGCGCAGCTTGCCAACGGCTCCTGCCTCGTCAGATACGGTGACACCGTTGTATTGTCCACCGCGACCGCATCTAAAGAGCCCAAGGACGGCATCGATTTCTTCCCCCTGAGCGTTGACTACGAGGAGAAACTCTACTCTGTCGGAAAGATCCCGGGCGGATTCATTAAGAGAGAGGGCAAGCCTTCTGAGAAAGCCATACTGACGTCACGCGTTATTGACCGCCCCATCCGTCCGCTGTTCCCGAAAGATCTGCGCAACGACGTGGTAGTCATCAATACCGTTATGTCTGTTGACCAGGACAATTCCCCCGAGATCGCGGCAATGATCGGTACTTCCGCTGCCCTTGCCGTTTCGGATATTCCGTGGGACGGACCAATCGGCGGCATAGTACTCGGACTCGTTGACGACCAGGTAGTCATCAACCCGAACGCTGCTCAGAGAGAGCGCAGCAAGATGTACGTCACCCTCGCCGGTACGAAAGAGAAGATCTGCATGATCGAAGCCGGTGCGCAGGAAGTTCCCGACGACGTTATGCTGAGCGCGATCATCAAAGGTCACGGCACGATCAAGAAGATCTGCGAATTTATCGAAGGCATCCGCGAGGAGATCGGTAAAGAGAAGTTCACGTACAAATCTGCCGAAGTGCCTCACGAGATCTATGACGACGTTAAAGAACTCGTTTTCGACGAACTGAAGGAAGCTGTTTATACGCCGGATAAGCCGGAGCGCGACGCTAAGATCGACGCCATCACCAAAAAGGCTGCGGCGGAACTTGCCGAGAAATATCCCGATGACAAGGCAAGGGTCGGCGAGGCTATCTACAAGCTCGAAAAAGGCATCGTCCGCGAAGGAATACTGAGAGACCACAAGCGCGTTGACGGCAGAGGCCTTTACGACATCCGTCCGCTCAGTGCAGAAGTAGGCATCCTGCCCAGAACACACGGTTCAGGACTGTTCAAACGCGGCCTTACGCAGGTATTGACCATCGCGACCCTCGGGCCCATGTCCGACATCCAGAAGATGGACGGCATTGACCTCGAAGATTCCAAGAGATATATGCACCACTACAACTTCCCGGCTTACAGCGTAGGCGAAGCGAAAACTTCGAGAGGCCCCGGCCGCCGCGAGATCGGCCACGGCGCGCTTGCTGAAAGAGCTCTCGAGCCCGTTATTCCGTCAGAGGAAGAGTTCCCGTACGCCATCCGCCTCGTTTCCGAAGTGCTGATGTCCAACGGTTCTACTTCGCAGGGCAGCGTATGCGGTTCTACACTTGCACTTATGGATGCAGGCGTGCCGATCAAATGCCCTGTAACCGGTATTTCCGCCGGCCTCGTCACGAACCCTGACGACGAGAACGATTTCGTCACCTTTATGGATATCCAGGGCATCGAAGACTTCTTCGGCGATATGGACTTCAAGGTAGCAGGTACCGAAAAAGGCATCACCGCCATTCAGGTAGATATTAAGGTCCACGGACTTTCCTACGAAATCATCCGCCAGGCATTCGAGCTTACGCACAAAGGCCGCGAGCGCATCCTCAACGAAGTTATCCTTCCTTGCATCGCCGAGCCTCGCGATCATCTCTCCAAGTACGCTCCTAAGATGTACCAGATGAAGATCGATCCGGATAAGATCCGCGACGTCATCGGTTCCGGCGGCAAGGTCATCAACCGCATCATCGACGAGACCGGCGTGAAGATCGACATCAACGACGACGGTACGATCTACGTTGCCGCTGTCGAGGAAGAGGCTGCGAACAAGGCTATGGACATCATCAAGGGCATTACCGGCGACATCGAGATCGGTACGATCTTCGAGGGCAAGGTTACGAAGACGATGGCTTTCGGCGCGTTCGTCGAATATCTCCCGGGCAAAGAAGGCATGGTCCATATTTCACGTCTCGCAAAATACCGCGTAGAGCACACCGAGGACGTTGTCAACGTCGGTGACGTGGTCAAGGTCAAGTACATCGGCCTCGATAAGCAGGGCAGGATGGATTTCTCGATCAAGGACGTGGAGTGACGTCGCGGCGCTTGGGGCGCCTGAGAACGTTGAACGTTCAGCATTGAACCGGATAAATATGGAAAAGTATTAGCGGGTAATGTCAGGCACTGTGCATTATCCGCTAATACTTTATCCGCACTCTAAAACAGCTTCGAGATTTATCTTTCCGGGGCGGTTTTCTTTTGTTGCTCATTTTTCTTCGGAGGTTTGGGAGGAGTGGCACACGATTTCCGATTTGGGCAATTTGTGTCACTCTGAAAACACCGCCTGAAAATTAAAAACTGGGATTCAGGCGGTACTTTGCGCCCGGCTCGCGGCCGAAGACTGCGCCCGCTAGTTACTTGCTCATAACTCTGAACTCTAAACTCTAAACTCTTAACTCCGATCTCTGAACTCTTAACTCTTAACTCACTTCGTGCCATAATCCCATAATCCGTTGCTCATTCTCCATTTGCATTACGCAAAACAAAATGATAAAATAAACTAATCGGTTTGTGCCTAAAAAAAGACACAAACATATGTTAGTATTATTTCGGCGAAAAGCCGAAGAAAACAAATACCCCGGAGGTATTGCCCAGATGATCGAGATCAGAAATCTCACAAAAAAATACGGACAGTTCACTGCGCTTGACAACGTCTCGTTCGACGTTAAGAAAGGCGAGATAATGGGCTTTCTCGGCCCCAACGGCGCAGGAAAATCGACCACGATGAATATTTTGACCGGCTACATGCCCTGCACCTCGGGGACGGTCAAAGTCGGCGGCTTCGAGATCATGGAGAATCCGAAGGAAGTTAAAAAGCAGATCGGATATCTTCCGGAGATCCCGCCGCTTTACGTCGATATGACGGTCGAAGAATATCTCAAATTCATATTTGAACTCAAATCAGTTCCGCTTTCACAGCGTAAAAGGCAGATGGACGACATACTCTACCTTGTGAAGATCGGAGATATGAAAAAAAGGCTCGTAAAGAACCTTTCCAAAGGATACAAGCAGCGCGTAGGATTCGCGCAGGCGCTGGTAGGAAACCCGCCGGTGCTTGTACTCGACGAACCCACGGTAGGCCTTGACCCCGGGCAGATCGTTGAAATAAGGCGGCTCATATCGTCTTTGAGACACGACCACACGATAATACTCAGCACACATATATTGTCCGAAGTCAACGCCGTATGCAGCTCCGTCGTAATGATCAACCGCGGAAAAATTGCCGCCAGCGGAAGCGTATCGGAATTCACCGCGTCGGAAGGCTCGGTAAACAAATTCGTTGTCAGCGTCGTCGGAAACAAATCGACCATTCAGAAGACGATATCGGACGTCAGCGGCGTGCGCAACGTCACGTTTATGCGCGTCGATAAAGACGCGTCGCTGTTCACGGTAGAATCCGCTAAAAACGTTGACATACGCAGACCGATGTTCAACGAGCTCGCCAGAGCCTCGCTTCCTATAATTGAACTGAGGCCGGTGGGCAGGTCAATGGAAGAAATATTCATTGACATCGTGAACAACGATAAGGCGGCCGACAATGCGGGCGGTAAGGAATAAGGGGGTGCGGCTCGATGAGAACAGTTTATAAAAGGGAAATGGGAGCCTACTTCCGTTCTCCGGTGGCATATACGATAATCGCGGTATTTATGCTGATGGTAGGTCTGTTTTTCTGGGTAAGGAACCTGCTCTATGCGTCAACGGATTTCTCCGGCGCGCTTTCGATGACTTCGACGTACCTCACGTTCATGATGCCGATACTGACAATGAAGCTGCTCGCGGACGAGCGCCGCAGCGGCACCGAAGTGCTTCTCCGCACGTCTCCCGTACCTATGTGGAAGATCGTGGTAGGAAAATACTTCGCTGCCCTCACGCTCTACGCCATAATGGTAGCGCTCACTGCGATATATCCGATAATAATGACGTTCCTCTCCGAAAACGGAGTTCCGGTCGGTAAAACGTTCGGAGGCTACGTCGGATTCTTCCTGCTCGGGGCAACGTACCTGGCGATCAGCCTTTTCGCTTCTTCCTTCACGGAAAGCCAGGTGGTCGCAGCCGTTTCAGGCATCGTCGCGCTCCTGGTGCTCTATTATCTGCAGTCGATCGGGGCAACGATCGGAGGCACTTTCGGTTCGATCCTTCAGTGGCTTTCTCCGCTGAAGCGCTATTCCGATTTCTCTCTGGGCGGATTCAATATCGCGTCCCTCATTTTCTATATCACGTTCTCCGGAATGATGGTATTTATGTCCGTGCTCAACGTTGAGCGCAGACGCTGGCAGTGAGGGGGTGAGCGCAATGAAGAAGAACACCGATCAGCTCACTGATAATACTGTTGAAAAGAAAAAAGGACTGTTTTCGCAGACGCTGCGCAGACGCTTCCGCTTCGGATCGAATATGATAGTGATGGCGATACTGGTCATCGTCGTATTCGTTGTCCTTAACCTTGTTCTGGAGCGCTTTTCTACGCCCTTAACGCTGGACCTCACTTCTGAAAAACTTTTCTCTATCGGAGACGTCACGAAGAAGAGCATGGAAAGCCTCGAAAAGGACGTCGAAATAATTGCCCTCTACGACCGCGTAAAAGGTGAAGCGGATACAAATAAAGTCGCGGTGATCAAAGTACTTGACCTTTACGAACCGTTCGAAAAAGTAAAGGTATCGTACGTTGACCCAGACTCCCATCCGAGCTTTATTCTCGATACCGTCGGCAATATCAATGCGGGTTCTTACTCCGCAGGCGATTATATCGTCAAATGCGGCGATAAAACGCGCCGTATCTCCGCTTCCGAAATGTACGTGACAACGTACCAGACGTACGGCAGTTTCTATTCCTACGAAGTTCAGAGCGGTATGCAGGCGGAGCGCAAACTCACTACAGCTATACTGTATGTTACCGCTGACGTTTCTCCCGTAGTCTACTACGTGACAAATCACGGAGAAGAAGATATAGGCAATTTCTCCATGCTGCTCACTTACATAGAAGGTCTGGGCTGCGACGTCAAGGAACTTAATATGAATAAGATCTCTGAGATGCCTGAAGACGCGGCGGTCGCTATATTTATGGGACCGAAAGCGGATGTAAGCCCGGCCGAGGAAGTAATGCTCCAGCAATGGCTCGAGCAGAAGGGCGGACAGCTTGCGGTAGTGGTAGACCCGATGCAGAGCGGCACCGAATTCGCGAATCTGAACGAACTGCTTTCAAAAATGTACGGTCTTAGCCTGAACAACGATCAGGTCTCCGATGATACAAGACGCATAGCATCCGCTGCGAACGCTTTTTCTTTCCAGGGTTTATCCGTATCGAACGGCCCTATAGAGAATTCGAACGTTTATCCTCTGGGAATATTCAATTCGCGCTCTATAACGGTACAGAACATCGATGAATCCACGTCCGGCATCACGCATTATCCGATAATGCAGACGTACGCTACAGCTGTATCCACCGAAATAATCGGAGGCGCGAAGAGCGCTCCCGGCATATTTACAGTAGGTGCCGCGGCAAAGAATCTTAATTATAATGAAGTGACCAGAGCTGCGGTGTTCGGGTCAACGCTCGCTTTCTCCGATGAGTATTATGCGCTTTACGGCTCGTATACGGTCCGGTCGCTGTCAATATTCGCGATGAGCGTGGACTGGATGATCGACAGCTACGGCACTAACGCAGGCAATGAAATCGAGGAGAAGAAATACGGCTCGACGAACCTGATCGTTACCGCCGGCCAGAGGAATACTCTCGGGATCATCGCGACGGTCGTTGTCCCGCTGATCATTATCGGCATAGGAATTGCCGTCTGGCTGAGAAGAAGACATCTCTGATCTGATCGGAGATAAGCGTATAAGGATAAACGGACGCGCCCGGGGCGCGAAGCCGGAGGATCTTGGATGAAAAAATATTTGACAACTATTATAGCGCTGATCGTGATAGCCGTCCTGCTGTCCGGATTTTTTATAGCAAAGAACGCCGGGTGGCTTGACCCGAAACCGACCGCCACGAACGATCCGTACGCGGACGTCGAGACCGGCCCGGTCTTTGCGTTCTTTACCACTGACGAAAACGCGTTTTCCAAAATCAATGAGATCGAAAGCGTGAACGCGGGAGAGGCGCTCGTTATCGTAAAGTCGAACGGTGAATGGATATCCTCCTCGCACGAGTCTCTTTCCGTGATAAGCAAAAACGTTAACGGCTGCATAAATTCCATGCGCAGCCTGAACGGACGCGTCGCATATAACGGTGAGATGACCGAATCTAAACTGCTCGAATTCGGATTTAAAGACAGCACTACGTATATCGGCCTCAAATTGAGCGACGGTACGCAGCATAAAATAGTTTACGGAAAAGACAACCAGAGCGGAACCTCCGCGTACGCGTGGGAGGAAGGGACGGAGAAAGTATTCCTTGTCGACAAATACCAGCTAAACAGCACGCTCGTTGACGCTGTAGACCTCCTCGATGCGCGTATTTTCTCCTTTGACGATCCCGGCCAGATCAGCCGCATAAACATTATGAAAGACGGCAGCGATTACCTTAAACTGCAGGCCGTGATCAGTACCGACCCCGACGCCCCGAGAACGTGGAAAGTATCGCATCCACTTGAACGCGCCGGAAAGACCACTACCGTAGAAGCGCTGCTTTCGTCTCTGACGTCAACGCTGCTGACCGGTATCGAAAAAATGAACTGCGAAGACACTTCCGCGTACGGCCTCAGCCCCGCAAAATTCAAAGTGTCGGTAACAAGTCCCCAGAAGACAGTCACCATGTCTATCGGCGATCTTACGCCGGACCGCGAAAATTACTACGTTACCATCGATGATTCAAACGACGTATTCTTAGTAAAAGCCTCGAACGTAACTTTCACAGACACGTCGCTGCTGTCATTTATGGACGAATATATCTTTATGGTATCGTACACTAAACTTAAGACTGTAGACATAGAAGTGCTCGGACGCACGTACAAATTAACGTACGAGGCGACGGGGGAGAGAGAAAACGAAATATTCACAATTAACGGTACAAACGTTTACTTCAACGCGGACCGCGATTACAGGGGAGATTTCAAACGCATCGGAACAGCAATGTACGGGCTGAAATTGACCGCGCTCTCTGACGAACCTTCGGAAAAAGGAGAGCTTCTGTGCAGGATCCGCTACGAAGAACACGACGGCACGGTCAACGTTGTCGAGTGCTTTGACCGCGACGGGTCAACGATGTACCTGTACCTGAACGGGGCATATCAGGGCGGCTACGGAAACCGCTATCTGCTTACTTCGGACAATGAAAATTACGGTATTATCGGCACGATCGATAACCTTTATGCGCTGATGGGGATCGACGATCCCGAGACTTAACGGACTGGATATGATGAAGCAGACTACTAAAGAAAAAAAACTGAAGAAGAAGAGCACCGGAAGCGCCGGACCGGAGCAGAAAGATACTGCTGCCGTTTCGAGCGGCGCGGCTGAAGCGGCCGGTACGAGTGAAACGCCTGAAAAAGCTGAAGCGTCCGGAAATAAAGGCGAACAGCTGCCGGACGGTACGGGAGGCGCCGGAGATGCCGGAAAAGGCAGGGTGATCGACCGCAAAGTGCTTGAAAAGCGCAGGAAACAGCGCATATTGAGGAGGCGCATCGCGGCGGTCGTGATCGTTATCCTTATAATAGTCGCGGCGCTGATCGTCCTGTGGAAGCTCGGAGTATTCAAAAAGAAGGATCCGGATAAAGTACTCACGCCGACGGTCACGCGCATCGAATACACACCACGCGGAGAATACATAGTCAGCGCCGTTGACGGCGTAGTCGTTATATGCGACGAAAACGGAGCCACCGGCATCGATGCCGAGGGCAAGTGGAAATGGAATTCGACGCTGAGCGCTTCCGAGCCGGTCTTCAGTCCCGCGGGGGACCTGCTCCTGGTCACTGACAAGGGCGGCAGAAGCATATGGGCTTTCGACGGTTCCGGCCTTAAATGGAGGCACATCACGGACACCGCCATCATCAGCGCGTTTCTGTCAGGCCCCCTGGCCGGCGGCGGTTCGCGCTCTTCAAAGGCGGAACCCGATCTTATAACTGTGTGCGAGCAGGAGGATTTCGAATCAGCCGTTATACTGCTTTCACAGAATAAAGGAAATCTTACGGAGAAATTTACGCGCAGATTCGGAAAATATCATATGCTCGCTGCGGCGGAAGCGCCCGACCGGAGCCAGCTCGCGGCCACCGGCGTTTATTACGAGGGCGGAACGCTTACGGGCTGCACAGTCTTTATGCGCACTTCGGACGGCGAGGTCTACTCTACGCTCTTAAGTGATTCGGAAGTGTATCTCCAGCTCAGGTACTTAAATGACGGAACGGTATTCGCGTCAAACTCCGACTCACTCAAACTGATACGCAAATTGCCCTCCGTATCCGGAAGCGGCGATACTGAAAAAGTGCTGTGGTCAAGGAACGGCGGCCGCAAACTGATCGTTGACACCGCTGTCACAGGCGGAAATACGTGCATTGCCGCTTTTCGCGACGACAACGTCTCCGGCAGCGGCGGCATGTCGGAACTGAAATATTTTGACCGCGCCGGCAACGTTACGAAAACCGTCGAGATCCGCGGTGGCATCGGAGACCTGGAATTGTACGGCGGCAACGTTGCCGTATTTACGGAGGATGCCGTCTACCTGATCAACGCCGGCGGAAATATAATCGGAACGTGCGATTTCGAATCGCGCCCGCTGAACGTCGCGTTTATGGACGCGAAGACCCTGGCGGTCAATACCGCTTCGGGCATAGATATCGTTTCATTTGAATAATTGATTGAAAGGAGCGAAATGCTTTGCCAATTATCATTGATATAGTAATAGTTGCGATCCTTGCGATCTTCCTTATAGTCGGAATCAAACGCGGTTTCCTGCTCATGCTCCTGCCGCTGCTTTCGATCGTGCTCGCTATCGTGCTCGGCTTTGCACTGAAAGGCCCGATCAGATCGCTGCTCAATAAAACGCCGCTTGAGTCAAAGATCGCCGCATCCGTAACGAATCTCGTACAGAAGGCTCTCGATAAGAACGATAGCGGCGAAGCCTCTGATGACGTTTCAAAAGAATCCGGAAGCGCGGAAAATGCGGTTCCCGGAGAGGAAAATGCGGCTCCCGGAGAAGAAGGCTCCGAAACAGCTGCCGAAGCTATTGTTGAAACGAATAAAGAAGAAGGGGAGAAAGCGGTCAAAGATACCGGGATACCGAAATATATTGCCGATCTGGTCAGAAAATGGGCCGCTAACAATGCTGATGAAGTTTACGGGAAGAGCTCCGATACTGCGGCAATTCTCGGTTCGAAGGTTGCTTCGTTTATTATGGACCTTATCGCCTTCCTTATTATTGCGGTGGTGGTCATAATCGTGCTGCTTATCGTTAAACTGATCATTAAGAGTACGAGGGAGCTCAACGTTCCGGTGCTGCATCAGCTGGGTTCGCTCGGAGGCGGAATCGTAGGCGTAGTGCTCGGTATCGCGATCCTTTACGGCGTGGCTTTTATAATTGGAATGCTGGCTTCCTGCGGCATCCTCACCGGGTTTGCCGATGCTCTTAAGAAGTCGTTCCTCGGAGGGCTGCTGTATAACCACAACCTGATCGGCAGGCTTGTGGCGCTGGTGAAGGAGAAGTTTTAACAAATTGCCAAAAATTGAAAAACAATAAAAAAAGTTGTTGACAACGGCTCTGGAAAAGAGTATTATTGTTCGTGCGCTTTTAGCGATGGAGGTGTGACTGGCATGAGAGTAAAGGTTACAATGGCATGCACAGAGTGCAAGCAGCGCAACTATACAACACTTAAAAACAAGAAAAACGATCCGGATCGTATCGAGATGAGTAAGTACTGCAAGTTCTGCAAGAAGCATACTACTCATAAAGAGACGAAGTGATTTGACTGCCGCGGAGAACTGCGGCGACTGACGTGTTAGGGATGTGTAATTATGGCGGCTGACAGCAAAAAGAAGCCCAATATCTTCAAGAGAATAGGCTCGAAGATTGCTTCATTTTTTAAAGGAATAGCATCCGAATTGAAGAAAGTTACCTGGCCTACTAGGAAACAGGTAATTGTTAATACTATCTCTGTACTTGCGTTCTGCCTGGTAGTAGGTCTTATTATCTGGCTTTGCGACGCCGGTTTTCAGGCGCTTACCACGCTCATAGAGAGCTGGAGGTAATTGCCGCGGGCATTGACGCCCCGCGTGGGAACAGAGAAGGAGGACAACGTTCATGTTTTTGGAAGATGTGTCCAGCGAACCGCTTTGGTATGTGGTTCATACATATTCGGGATATGAGAACAAAGTTAAGACGAGTCTTGAACGCGCCATTGAAAACCGTGGCATGAAAGACTATTTCTTCGATATTATCATTCCGATGATCGAAGAAGTCGAGATACAGGACGGAGAGCAGAAGTCTGCTCTTAAAAAGATATTCCCCGGTTATGTGCTCATCAAAATGATCATGACTGACGATACGTGGTACGTTGTCCGCAATATCCGCGGTGTGACCGGTTTTGTCGGGTTCGGTAACAAACCTACTCCTTTGACGGAGCAGGAGATCGTTGCCCTCGGCGTTGACGCATCCGTAAAGCCTGTCGTGGACTACGACATCGGCGATACCGTCAGAATCATTTCCGGTGCCCTTGAGAACTTTACCGGTGTTGTCGAAAGCATCAACACCGATAAGGGGCAGGTTAAAGTTAAAGTTTCGATGTTCGGACGTGAGATCTCCGCCGAACTTGAATACGCGCAGGTTCAGCGTGTGTTCTGATTAAAAACGGCTGTACTTCGCCTTCGGGCGGGTTGGCATAGATTTTCCTATTAATTTTGGGAGGTGGACCTTTATGGCAAAGAAAGTTGTTGCATTCGTTAAACTGCAGATCCCTGCAGGTAAAGCAGCGCCTACACCACCGGTTGGACCAGCATTAGGTCAGCATGGCCTTAACATTATGGGCTTTTGCAAAGAGTTCAATGAAAGAACGAAAGCTGATGCGGGACTTATTATTCCCGTAATCATCACTGTCTACGCAGACAGAACGTTTACGTTCATCACGAAGACTCCTCCGGCGGCGGTGCTTCTTAAGAAAGCATGCAAGATCGAGAGCGGATCCGGCAGACCTAACAGAGATAAGGTCGCTACGATCACGAAAGCAGAAGTTATGAAGATCGCGGAGCAGAAGAAAGTCGACATGAACGCGGCGTCCGTTGAGGCGGCTGCCAGCATGATCGCAGGTACTGCACGCAGTATGGGAATCGTTGTAGTCGACTGAGTCGGCAGGAATTCAGACAGGAGGGAGAATTATTATGTTCAGAGGAAAGAACTATAAAGAGAGCAAAAAACTCATTGATTCCGCCAAACTGTATGATCCTGCAGAAGGTCTTGACCTTGTGGTCAAATCTGCAAAGGCTAAGTTTGACGAGACTGTTGAAGCGCATATCAGACTGGGCGTTGACTCCAGACATGCGGATCAGCAGGTTAGAGGCGCGGTCGTGCTGCCTCACGGAACAGGTAAAACAGTCAGAGTACTCGTTTTCGCAAAAGGCGTAAAGGCTGACGAGGCCAGAGAAGGCGGAGCTGATTATGTCGGTGCCGAAGATCTCGTAGCTAAGATCCAGGGTGAGAACTGGTTTGATTTTGACGTAGTGGTCGCTACCCCGGATATGATGGGTGTCGTTGGACGTCTTGGTAAACTCCTCGGTCCTAAAGGACTTATGCCCAACCCCAAAGCCGGTACCGTTACTATGGACGTTAAGAAAGCCATCTCCGATCTTAAAGCCGGTAAGATCGAGTACAGACTTGATAAAACCAACATCATCCACTGCGTTATCGGTAAGGTTTCGTTCGGCGTAGATAAGCTTAACGAGAACTACTCCACTCTGTACGACGCTGTGGCTAAGGCGAAACCCGCCGCTGCGAAGGGTCAGTATTTTAAGAGCATCACCGTCGTTTCCACTATGGGACCGGCAGTTCGCCTGAACCCCGCAAAGAACTGAGACGCGCGTAAAACGCTTATCAGGAACTAATTAAATACGAAAGATTGCACCGAAGACAGCAGGCATTGTTTCCCAACCTGAACATGTAAGTCCCGCCGAGGCAAGATCGATTGGAATGATTAAAATTATGATCCAACAACCTTGTCTGTCTAAGTGCCGGCAAGGTTTTTTAATATCCGAAAGGAGGTGTTTGTTGGATGCCAAGCAATAAGGTTTTAGAGGCAAAGAAGGCCGTCGTGGCTGAGATCGCTGACGATATCAGGAACGCTCCTGCTACCATCATCGTCGCTACGAGAGGTCTGACTGTTGAAGAAGATACCGAGCTTCGTAATGAGCTGCGCGCAGCGGGCGTTAAGTTCGCAGTCCGTAAGAATACACTCGCTACGAAAGCGGTAGAGTCGCTGGGAATTGAAGGTGCGGAAGGTTATTTCAAAGGTCCTACCGCAATCGCTACTTCGAGTTCGTACACCGATGCCGCGAAAATTCTTGTGAAGTTTGAAGCTAAGCATGAAGAAATCAAGGTCAAGGGCGGACTTGTTGAAGGTAAAGTGATCGACGCCGCACAGGTAAAAGATCTCGCTAAGATGCCTTCGAAAGAAGAGCTTATCGCGAGAGTTCTGGGTGGTTTCAACGCTCCGCTCAGCGGTCTGGTCAATGTCCTGAACGGAAATATCCGCGGACTGGTGGTTGCCCTCAATGCGATCGCCGAAAAGAAAAGCGCCTGACTTTTCAACGTTTAATATATAGCGACAACGTAAATTTTAATTTCACTTTTATGCGTTACGTCGCTGCTCAGGCAAGAAAAACAAATATTAGCTAAAAAAATGGAGGAATTTATCATGGCTAGCGAAAAAGTTACAAAATTAATCGAAGATGTAAAGGCTCTTACCGTACTTGAACTCTCTGAGCTCGTTAAAGCTCTCGAAGAGGAATTCGGCGTTTCCGCCGCTGCTCCTGTAGCAGCAGTCGTTGCCGGCCCTGCAGCAGCTGCTGACGCTCCTGCCGCTGAAGCTGAGCAGACCGAATTCGACGTCATCCTTAAGGATGCAGGCCCCACGAAGATGGACGTTATCAAAGCCGTTAAAGAAGTTACCGGCGTATCCCTTATGGACGCTAAGAAACTCGTTGACGCTGCTCCTTCGACCATTAAAGAGAAAGTCTCCAAAGAGGATGCTGACGCTGCTGAAGCTAAACTTAAGGCTGCCGGCGCTACCGTCGAGATCAAATAATACAGACTTACATCTTGTTTGTAATTAAAAAACACAGCGGTATCCGCATACGATCGCGGAGCCGCTGTGTTTTTTTTATTCACATCACTTATACAACTATACGACTTATACGATTGCCACCGGCAGATAAACGGTGAATGCAGTTCCGGAATCTTTGTCCGACCTGACGTCGATCGTGCCGCGGTGAAGGGTGACGATCCTTTTGACTATTGCCAGCCCGAGCCCGCAGCCCTGGCCTGAGTGCGACTTGTCCGTCTGATAAAATTTAGAGAATATACGCTCGCGCTCCTCGTCCGGAATGAACGAACCGGTATTATGCACCGTGACCTTGCAAACGTCGGAATGCTGCGAAACGTCGATGCTGAGCTTACCGCCCTCTGGCGAATATTTGATAGCATTGTCGATCAGATTCGTCCACACGCGCCTTAGCAGATCATCCGAGCCGTTTATATAATATTCATCAAATTCCGCCGAAAGCTCCAGCTTTTTCTTCTCAATATCATTGATTCTCAGCAAAACGCATTGACGGATCTGTTCGGATATATTCAGGCGGGCGTTCCCGCTCAATATTTCAAGATTCTCGAGATTCGTAAGATCCATAATACTCGTCGTCATTGACGCCAGCCTGTCGGACTCAGACTCGATAATTTTAAGGTACTCTTCACGTTGTTCGTCCGAAAGATCTTCGCGGCGCAAAAGCCCCGCAAATCCTTTTATCGACATAAGCGGCGTTTTAAACTCGTGCGAAAAATTATTGATGAAATCAGAACGGAGCATCTCGGTATTTCCGAGTTCTTCCGCCATTTTGTTGAACCCGCGCGTAAGTTCGTTAAAAATATGGATGCGGCTGTCGCGGAGCCGCACGGAATAATCGCCCAGGGACAAACGGTGCATGGCGTCGATCAGTCTGTTCAGCGGAGAGAGCGGGATCCTGCCCCAGAAAAACGCGATGATCGCGATGACAATGACGGTGGTTACCGCGAAGATCAGCATTATCAGCGAGACGTGCGGGAATGACAGCGCCGGGATCGCCTCGATCTTGTACAGCATAAACGCCAGCCCGTAGATAAGCAGCATCGCCATCGTCGTGATCATGATGACGATGATCGTGAAGAAAACGTTGAACCAGCGCTTCTTCATTCTCGGCCGCTTTTTTGCCTTTTTCAGCTGCGGATCTGACTGAAAATCCGCATTGACAGAAGATTTATCTGCTTTTGACATATTGACCACCCCGGATCCGGTTTAAATATTTTTCACGGCTTTGTAGCCCAGCCCTCTTACCGAAACGATATCGAATTCGCTCCAGCCCTCGAAACGCTTCCTGAGCCTGCCTATATGAACGGTGACGGTTTCCGGACTGCTGTCTGAATCTATGCCCCAGATCTCATCCATCAGCTGGATCCTCGTGAAGATCTGGCCGGGATACGAGAGCAATTTGTATAAGAGCAGGAACTCTTTCTGAGGCAGTTCCACTGTCTCTCCGTGACCTTTCACCGTAAAACTTTCGTAATCGAGCACTGCGTTTCCGAGGACAATGCGCCGCTCCAAAGCGATCTGCGACCTCCGGAGGAGTGCCCTGATCCTCAGCACCATCTCTTCGGCGTCAACAGGTTTTGTGATGTAGTCGTCGGCGCCCGATTTGAATCCCTGCTTCCTGTCTGCGGGCAGCTGTTTAGCGGAGACCATAAGCACCGGCAGGTCGTTCCCGGCCTCGCGCAGCATCCTCACGAGCTCATACCCGTCGATCTCCGGCATCATCACGTCAACGATGGCCAGATCCACTTTTTCATGCTCCATAACGCGCAGCGCATCCGCACCGTTGACCGCCGTAACCACGTCAAAATGTTCCGCAGTCATCACGGCGGACAAGTATTTGCGCGTGTTGGCATTATCATCAACTATCAGGATCTTAAACATCTTATCACATTCCCTCGAAATTGCCTCAGTCTGACTTTTAAAAGCATTTGACCGCGGTCAAAAAAAAGCAGGCGGGCGGCGGTCAACGCACGCGGTTTCTGTGCGTATTATACCGAATCGGCTGCGCGGCGGTCAAGGAAGTTGAGTGAATCGGGGGACAGAGATGCGTTTCGGATTATTACGCGTTTTTTCCGGGGCCGGAAATTTCCGGTAATATTCGGAAATAATCGGAAATATTCGGTAAAAACGCGTAATAATCACGGCGGCGCGCCCCGTGCCGCTTCCCGCGCCCTTAATAAGTACATAATATGGGGCGCGGGCGAAACGCGTCTCTGTCCCCCGTTTCACCATTGGCTGAAATTGCCGTATTTACAAACGCGCCCGGATGTGCTATATTACGATCAACAGGCAAAGGCGTCTGAAAGGATTTCTTTGCCTGCTTTTTTTATTTTCAGCAAGATCAGGATCCGTGCCTGCCGCCTGGCACGTGCATCCGGTTGCGAGGAAAAGGGGGATCGACAAATGGCTGCGTTTGATAAGGTGTTGTCCGGTATACCTGCACTGGATCAGGTTCTGGATCATATACGGATGGGGGATAACGTAGTCTGGCGCGTGTCGGATCTTGATGAATTCAGGCTTTTTGCGGCTCCGTTCGTGGAGCAGGCAAAGAAGGACGGCAGAAAAATCATCTATTTCCGTTTCGCCAGCCACCCAGAGCTGGTGGCGGATTGTCCCGAAGTCAAACGCGTGTGCGTTCCTTTGTCCCATCGTTTTGAAACATTCACCGTGGAGATCCACAAGGTAATAGAAAAGGAAGGACGAGATGCGTTCTACGTGTTTGACTGCCTTTCCGAACTGCAGACTGCCTGGGCAACAGACCTGATGATGGGCAATTTTTTCAGGGTGACTTGTCCGTTCCTGTTCGTTCTGGACACGGTCGCTTTCTTTCCTGTCATAAGAGGGCGGCACTCGTTCAATGCGATCACCAAGATCAGCAACACTACGCAGCTGTTTCTGGACGTATACTCGGATCCGAACCGCGATTCCGTCTACATCCGCCCTCAAAAAGTCTGGAACCGGAATTCGGACACTATGTTCCTGCCGCATGTGTACCACCCGGCGACTGGGAAGATCCAGCCGATACAGGACGGAGTAGAGACGAGCCGCTTCTACCGGATCATGAACAGCCATCAGAGGACGCTCGAAGAACAGTACGTGGATTCCTGGGACCGCTTTTTCAATCAGACGAAGGTGCTCCTTGAAAACGGGATCCCTGTCGATGAGCAGTGCGGCAGGATGTGCAATATAATGATGACAAGGGATGAGCGGCTCAGACTGCTGGTGAAAAAGCATTTCACACCGCAGGACTATTTCAGCATCAGAGACCATATGGTCGGCACCGGGATGGTTGGCGGCAAAACGTGCGGCATGCTGCTGGCCCGGGCAATCATCCGGAATCGCGCACCGGACATTGACTGCGTGCTGGAACCTCACGACTCGTTTTACGTCGGATCGGACGTATTCTATACGTACATAGTTGACAACGGCTTTTGGGATCTCAGGATCAGGCAGCGCACGGAGGAAGGATACTTTCCGCTTGCCGCGGCGCTGGAGGAAAAGCTTAAAAACGGCGTTTTTTCTCAGGAAACGAGGGAGCAGTTCCGGCACATACTTGAATACTACGGGCAGGATCCGTATATTGTCAGATCCAGCAGTATTCTGGAGGACGGTTTTGACAACGCATTTGCCGGCAAATACGAATCGGTATTTTGTGCAAACCGCGGAACGCCCGAGGAACGGCTGGAAGAGTTTGAAAACGCCGTTCGGACGGTATACGCAAGCTCCGCAGGACTCTCCGCTCTTGACTACCGCAAAAGGCGCGGCCTTGACCGGCGCGATGAACAGATGGCCCTGCTCGTCATGCGAATCTCGGGTTCGGCCTACGGATCCTACTACATGCCGTGCGCGGCGGGGGTCGGTTATTCGTTCAGTCCGTACAAGTTCCTGAGTGATATCGATTCATCAGCCGGAATGCTGCGACTCGTCATGGGACTCGGCACGTCAGCCGTTGACAGGACCGAAGGTTCTTATCCGCGGCTGGTCAGTCTGGATAAGCCGGAAGCGACGAACTTCACCACGATTGCTGAGAAACACCGCTACGCACAGCGGCACGTCGAGGTCGTTGATCTGAAGTCTCGCTGCCTGCGCAAATTGCCTCTTGATGAGCTGGAACCGGTATTGCCGCCGTATCTGCAGGGCAGGCTGCTGGAACACGACAGAGAGGCGGAGGCGAGTTTACAAGAGCGGGGCGATTACAGATCGGTGCAGTTCATTTCTTGCCTCGGACTGGTCAAAGACAGGGCACTGATGAAGCAGATGCAGAGCATGATGCGCCTGATTCAGAACGAATACGGCGAACCGGTGGATATCGAGTATACGGTCAACGTGTCGAAGAGCGGTGAATATATGATAAACCTTCTGCAGTGCAGACCGCTGCAGGTCTTGCGCGATACGGGGAACGTGACCATACCCGAAAACATACCGGAGAATAGTATATTTCTTGAGACGCGAGGGGCTTCAATGGGGCTTTCACAGACGACCGGTCTGGATCTGATCGTGTACGTCGATCCGATCAGGTATTACGAACTGCCATACGCAGATAAGCCCAAGATCGCAGCGCTGATCGGTCAGATCAACTGGAAGTTCAGGGAGCAGGGCAAGCACATGATGCTGATGGTCCCGGGTCGGATAGGAACGTCATCGCCTGAGCTGGGTGTTCCGACAGCATTTTCGGACATCAGCAGCTTTGAGGTGATCTGCGAGATCGCCGAGAGCAGGGCTGGGTACAATCCCGAACTTTCATACGGAAGCCATATATTTCAGGATCTTGTGGAGGCGCAGATCCTGTACACTGCGGTGCTTCCGGGAGAAAAGACGCGGCATTTCCATCCTGAATACCTGTCGCAGGGAAAGAACATGATCTCCGAATTGCCGCAGGGAGAGGTGTGGAAAGACGTCGTGATGCTTGCGGATGTCAGGGGGCAGAACTGGACGCTGTACCACGACCTTAACAACCAGCGATTTATGATCAGTTTTTGACCGGTATTTGAGCGATATGTGAGTTGTTTTTGATATGCCTGAGAGGCAGGCGCAAGTAAAGGACGGAGCAGCATGAGTATTCACGAGGAATGCGGTGTTTTCGGGGTAATGGCCGATCATCCGATCGACGCGGCGGGCATTTGCTATTACGGGCTTTACGCCCTGCAGCACAGGGGCCAGGAAAGCTGCGGGATCGTCGTGGGTGATGACGGATTATTCTTTTCACACAAAGATCTGGGACTTGTCAGCGACGTATTCTCAAAAGATGTCATGGCAAATTTTCCGGCCGGGACAATGGCTGTTGCCCATACCAGATACGGGACAACAGGGGCAACCAACCGCGCGAATTGTCAGCCGATCGAAGTGAATCATCAGAAAGGGCGTATGGCAATTGCGCACAACGGAAATTTGTCCAACGCTGCTGAGCTTCGCACGGCGTTAGAATTGTCCGGGGCAATATTCCACACGTCAAGTGATACGGAAACGATCGCGTATATCGTTACGAAAGAAAGACTTTCCGCACCGTCCATCGAGGAGGCGCTCAGCCGGGCGATGGATAAGCTGGAAGGCGCGTATTCTTTGATACTTATGTCCCCGCAAAAGCTGATCTGTGCCAGGGATCCGCACGGCTTTCGCCCGCTCTGTTATGGCGTAACTGCGGACGGTGTAACTGTAGTCGCTTCGGAAAGCTGTGCACTGCGTGCCGTCGGAGCGGAGTTTGTGCGGGACGTCGAACCGGGAGAAATATTGATCTTCGGTCAGGAGAGCACTGTGTCCCGCCGGGAGCACTGCGGAAAGGCGGTGAAGAAACTCTGCGTTTTTGAGTATATCTATTTCGCACGTCCTGATTCTGTGATAGACGGGCGGTCGGTACATGATGCCCGGGTCAAAGCCGGAGAAATTTTAGCCTGGACGCATCCTGTTTCAGCAGATCTAGTGATCGGCGTGCCCGATTCCGGTCTGGACGCAGCGCTCGGATACAGCCGCGCCTCCGGAATCCCATATGAGATCGGGCTCATTAAAAACAAGTATATCGGAAGAACTTTTATCGCGCCGGGAGGCAGAGCGGAGCAGGTGAATATCAAACTGTCTGCGGTCAAAGCCGTTGTAAACAATAAGCGCATTGTCCTGATCGACGATTCGATCGTCCGGGGAACGACAAGCGGTCATATTGTCACGCTGCTGCGCGACGCCGGGGCAAAGGAGATCCATATGCGGGTTTCCGCGCCGCCTTTTCTTCATCCGTGTTTTTACGGGACGGACATTGATTCGGAAGTCAATCTGATCGCGTGCCGCCATTCAGTCCAGGAGATAGCAAAGATCATAGGTGCCGACTCGCTGGGCTTTCTTCCGGTGAACAGACTCAGGGATCTCGCCGGAAACGAAGGTTATTGCAGTTCCTGCTTTGACGGCGTCTATCCGACAAGAATACCGGCTGATACCGGAAAGAATCGCTTTGAGCAGAGATTGTCCGAACGCACATGTGGATGAAACGGGGGACAGAGACGCGTCCTGTGATTATTAGGCGTTATTACCGGGCCGGGAAATGTCCGGAAATGTCCGGAAATATCCGGTAATATCCGGAAAAAACCGGCAATATCCGGAAATTTCCGGTAATAACGCGTAATAATCACACCGGCGCGTGCCGCGCCGGTCGCCGCGCCCTTAATAAGTACATAATATGTGGCGCGGGCGAAACGCGTCTCTGTCCCCCGTTCCATTTCCGATTGAAAAACCGGCCGATTTATGGGATAATGTACAAGCAGACAGAAGTCCCGGAGGATCAATAAAAAATGCCTGGATCGATACATAAACAATCAGAGACAGAACAAAATAATCAAAAAAACCAAAAAAGACGGATCACTTTATTGACCGCGCTTGGCGCTGCGACACTGACAGCACTGCTTATCTTGACCGGATGCGGCACAAACACAAAGAAAATTGTCCGCAGAGACATAAGCGGAGATACTCCGTACGCAGATTCGATATTGTACGCGGCCGATTCCGCTAATACCGTCCAGGTCACGTTTACGGACGGGAACAGAAGCGGAGTTAAGCTGCAGAACCGGACGGCGACTTTCGTTTCCGAACTCGCAAACGCAGGTAACATGGGGATCAGTTACTTTGCCAACGCAGACGGAAAAAACTATTTTAAAAACAGCCTTGACCTCTACGTGATCGACGGCACCGGAACAGAATGGGTCGACCGCGCGTCGCTGAACGGCGGGCGCCTGAACACGACGAAACTCGGCTACTATTACTACGAGGCGAAGATCCAGGATTACGCGTTCGGCCTTATCGATCCGGAAAAATCGGCACTTGGCGCGCCGCTCAAACTCGCGGATTTCACCGAAAACTGGCTTACCAATATGGTCGAGATCTCCCAGAAAGCGCAAAAGAGCCTGACGATAAATATCCAGTTCCCGACCGATGCGTACGTGCTGAAAAACGAGCTCAACGTGCCGAAAGACAGCATCACGACGGTAAAGATCACGATGAAAGTGAAAGGCAAGACGCAAAAAGCGTTTTTCTGCTACACTGACTCGGTACTCAACAGATTCACAGACAAACACCGCAAGGAATTCGTTGTCAGCAACGACGGCGAATATCATACGTACTATATTGACATCTCCGACGGGCTCGAGGGGAACCTCACGTCGTACCGGCTGGAATTCCAGGGAGAGAAGGGCGACGTTGTCGAAGTAACGTGCATTGACGCCCTCCTGCTCGGCAGGGCGCCTGACCTCAGGACCAACAAAATAATGCACGTTTTCCCGGACAAGATCCATCAGGAACTGCGCGTAGTGGCCGCGAGCGACGTTGACAACGTAAAAGAGTACGGGCTTGTCCTCCGCCTGCCTGACGATACCGTGGACGCTGTTCAGATCCGCGATGCTTCCGGCGTGCATGAGGACCTGAATTTTGACCCGAAGACCGTAGAATATGCCGCGTTCCACGTGAAGGGCGCAGGTGTGATCGGGCTCATCATTCCGGATATCAGGGGCAATACCGCGGCCGTAAAAGTTACGCACGAGGATTCGTATTACGTGCTGCGTCAGATCTACGGCAGCGCGGCCGGGGACAACGTTTCCGCGGATACCATGCGCATCAAACTCGGCGAGTGGATCACGCTCTGCAACCGTTTGTACAACGACATGACTGATAATTTCGAAGGTATCGAGACCGCCTCGAGGATCGAGCGTAATCCGCTCGGAAGCAAAGATTTCGAGGTGCTGAGCACGAATTCATCGTGCGGCTTTTCCGGGTACGATAAGATACGCGGCGTGTACGTGTTCGGAAAGGACGGCGCGGATTTTTCGACGGCGTACTACCTCGATCAGAACGGGTACAAGACCTCGAACGTAAAAGTCACGAACAATTCTGTTGACGACAGAAATATTTACTTCTGCTTCCACACCGTATCCGGAGCCCTGGAATGCGCGACGGTAGCGGACGGAGAAGGGAAGGCGCTCCTGCCGATACCGGTCGAAGTCTGCAAGAATTTTGCCGGCGAATTCGAGGACCGCTTCT
Organism: Clostridia bacterium; assembly: GCA_017963755.1. Taxonomy (GTDB): domain Bacteria; phylum Bacillota; class Clostridia; order UBA1212; family UBA1255; genus UBA1255. The sequence continues at coordinate 23,234 of JAGCTF010000259.1, forward strand.
ACGACCCGAGCGATGCGGGCTACGGCGACAGCTACTTCCCGCTGGTCGTAAAGAGCGGTGAGACAACGTCTTTCACGGAGCACCACCTGTACCAGAACTGGGGAAAATACCCGCTCAAGCAGTTGTCCTCGATCCAGTTCTTCGTTGGTTATTACCACCTGTCGACCGGCGTATCTGAGTCGAACTGCATTGCCCCGTACTTCGTGTACGGAAAGGACGGCTGGATCCTGCCCGATTTCCGCGGACGCAGCAGCAAGATGTGGGATTCGCAGCCGCAGTTCAATTCAGTGGGCATCACAAAGCTCCTGTCGCACTACACTCCGGACGGCACGCGCTACCAGAGCGAGTACACCGGCTCGAAGATCAACGCGTACGGTCCGACGTACGCCGACGTGGAGTACAGCTACATCGCCGACGACGGCTCGTACAAATATACCGTCCGCCACGTGGAATTCCCGCACACGGACGAGACAAGGACGTACTACACGCTTGACCTTACGTTCCTTAAACCGCTGAAGATCGCCGAAGTGCGCCGCGACTTCAACATCCTGACGTTCAACAGCAACACGACCGCCTACCACTGGTTCACGTACTTGAATTCGAAGGGCGAAGTCGAGATTGAAGACATGATGCTCGGCGAAAAATCGCTCGTGAACGTTTACGATAAAATGCAGAAAGGCTCTTTCTGGTATACCTGGAACAACATCACCGAACCGTCGCACAGCAACCCGCTGAACTACGGCGTCGTTGTCCGCGATTACGACGTTAAGGTCGGGGGCAGAAAATGGAACGGTAATTTCGTTGTGCGCAACTGCACCGACAGCATATATAACACCGGCTTCCTGACGCTCGATCTCGGGAAGACTACGTTCCGCAAGGGCGACCACATCCGCATGTCGTTCGTGCTTATTCCGTGGGGCAATCTCGATTGGGAGTCGCACAGCAATATGGACCTTCTGTACGAAGATTGCGTTACTGCGCCGCTTTCGGTGAAGGCCGAAACGGGGTCGGTGGTCAATGAAAAGTGGCTGCCGCGCGTGCTTGCCAGCGACGGTGAGGCCGTGTTTACCGTTTCCGGCGGCAGGGGCAATACTCCGGTCCGCGTCGACGGTTTTACTTCGCCCAAGATGCCCGAGATCTACGTGCGTTCGGACAACGGCGACTGGGTGCCTTACAGCAATGCGGTGGTCAACGGCTATGACGGCTATATGATCCATTTTAACGACGACGGAACGTACGGCTTTTCATTCGTGTTCGAACAGAAGGATCCGGGGGAAGCGGTGACGTTTAGGGTTAAGAGTTCAGAGTTAAGGGTTCAGAGTTAAGGGTTCAGAGGCGAAGCGGGTGATGGCACGATAGCGAGTTAAGGGTTAAGAGTTAAGAGGCAAGCGGCCTTGTTGCTCATTTATACGGCCGCAAAAGGCGAACCGAATGATAGCACGAATTTTGGGTCTCATGCGAACCCCGGAATCGGTTCGCATTTCGGTTAAAGCACGAACCGGATGATGACACGAATTTTGGGTCTCATGCGAACCCCAGAATTGGTTCGCATTTCGGTCAAACAAAATTCTTAGTCATCTATCCGGCTTCGTGCGTGACCGAAGAAGGTTATGGATGTCTGGAACACAACAAATAAACAAAATTCTTAGCTATTCATTCGGCTTCGCCAAAGATCAAAAGGTTGAAAAGCGGCCTCGTTGCTCATTTAGACGGCCGCAAA
>JAGCTF010000260.1 GCA_017963755.1 Clostridia bacterium
CCCACGTTCCGGCGAAGTTCATCGAAAGAAAGGTCGCGGATATTGACCCCGTCGATCAATATCTCGCCTTCCGAAACGTCGTAGAGGCGCATAAGCAGATTTGCAAGCGTGCTCTTCCCCGCGCCTGAATGACCGACCAGCCCGATGATCTCCCCGGGCTTTACTTCAAACGAAACGCCGTCGATAACTTTTCTGCTTTTATCGTACGAAAACGCCACGTTCCTGAATTCCACGTGTCCTTCCATATTTCCGAGCAGTACGGGCTCTTCTTTTTCGCGCACGTCAGGTTCTGCATCGGCGATCTCGAACAGCCTGCCCGCGGCATTCGCACAATCCGAGAACCAGTAGATCATATCCACGAACATAAACATCGGCTCGTTCATCAGTCCGACGTAGGCAATGAACGCCATCAGTTTTCCGTACGTCATTCCTGCCGCACCGGATATTACCATCCAGCCGCCCAGCGCCCAGACGACAATATTCGACAGATACATCACAAATGACGCGAACGGAAACGCGGTATTGTTGAATATCGTCACGTTCCTGCTGTCTCCGGCGAGGCGGCGGGAGCGTTTATCAAAGCGCTCCGTCTCTTCACGCTCGCGCGCAAACGATTTGACCACGCGAAAGCCTGAAAGCGCATCGGAAAGGGCGCTGCTCATTGACCTCGAACTCGCATAGCGCTTCTGATGAAGCGTTGTCATTCGGCTGTATATGCGCCACACGATATACGCGAAAAGCGGCATGATCACTATCGTGCAGCCGGCGAGCAGCGGATTCATTATGAACATGATCACGAACACGGCTATAAGCTGCACCGCGTTTTTCAGAAACGCAGGCACGCCCTCGCAGAAAAACCAGTAGATGGTGTTCGCGTCGTTGTTGATCTGGTTCATCAGGCCGCCCGTCTGCCGCGCTGTAAAAAACGACAGCGAAAGCCGCTCAATCGCCTTAAAAATAGTTCTCTTGAGATCGTACGAAACGTAAGCCGAAACGCGCGACGAAATGATGCCAGAAAGCGAACCGACCGCCGCGCTTATGATCCTGAGCCCTGCGACAAGCAGCACGACGAACGCGACCTGCGCGTACCACTTCGTTCCGGGCGTCAATACCTTATCGTAAAAGAACGACGTCGATACGTACGGCGCGATCACGCCCAGCGCCGAAAGTGCGGCGATGGACAATAAAACGGCGAGCATCTGCCATTTGTATTTGGCGGAGAACTTCAGCAGCCTCTTATATATACTCGTCTTTTCCATGCAGCGCGGACAGATCTTTCGTTCCGGATCCGGATATCTGTTTCCGCATTTCGGGCAGAAGCGGTCATCCTTGAAATCCTCTTCGTCGATCTCAGTGCTGCCGTCTTCGAGATATTTTCCGGCATATTTTACAAACAGCCGCATATCGCGCATAGCCGTGCGCGTCATTGCCGCCAGCCTTAAATTTTCCCCGCCGTATTCCGCAGTGAGATATCCCGCGGAAATAAGCTCCTCTACTGCCGGGCTTTTAAGCTTTTCCTTTTCGAATTCGGTATAGCCGGTCTCTAAAAAAGTCCTCGCCACAGCTGCGTTTTTTCGCAATTTACCCGGTCTCCCGCTTATGCGTATCTGCCCCTCGGCAACGCACAGTTTTTCTTCCGTGAGGACGATATATACCGCCGCATGGTTAAGGTCAGGCGTAAGATCACTCTCGGCGAATATGACAATGTCCTCCGCCGTTATCCCGTGTTTTATCAGCGCGTCCCGCGCCTCTTCTCTGAATTTCGATATTTCTATCATACGGTTATAATAATTCTGTCGTAATGTCTGTCGTAATATCCGCCGTAATATCCGCCGTATCCTTCCTGCCGTTCCGCCCGCGTTTTAAGAACCGGTTTTTAAAGCGTAAAAAGGCCGGACGGAGCGCGTTTTACGTTCACGCTATCTCCGCTCAGTCCTTTCAAACAAACTGTCTATTCCGGCTGATTGCCGGCTGATCGCCGCCTGATCCGGTAGAGCGTCCCGCGGTCAATTATAGGCCGCGCTGAACGTTTTACTGCTCGATGATCTTTACAGCAGTGCCGTAGGCAATAACTTCCGCAGCGCCTTGTGTGATGGCGGACGTGGTGAAACGCACGTTCACGATCGCGTCGGCGCCGAGCGCATTAGCTTCCGCCGTCATCCTTTCTGTAGCCGTCTGCCGCGCTTCTTCCATCATTTCGGTGTACGATCTGAGTTCTCCTCCGATGATGGATTTGAAGCTCGCGCCTATGTCTTTTCCGATATGTTTGGACTGAACGGTGCTGCCTTTAACGAGGCCTAGCATCTCCAGTTTCTTTCCTTCTATGTAATCAGTATTAACTATGAACATATTTTCCCTGCTCCTCTCAAAATATATTTTTTCACCGTGAGGAACGGTCAACGCGTGCGTTCTGCGCTTTTTCATTGACGTTCAGTACGATTTCCTTCACCGCACCCGAATTGTAACATAAAAAGCCGTGCATGGCAATTAATTTCCTTTTCCGGGCTCTTTTGCTGTTTTCCTCTTTTCCTGCTTTCGTGAAAAGCTTTATAAACAGCAGAGGATTTTTACATCCGCACGACCTATTACATCCCGAAGCAGAACGTCATCGACTATCTGAACAGCGATCACTATAAGCAGTACCGGCTGAAGCTGAAAAACAGCATCTAACTTAAATAAAAAGGGACACAGGAAACCCGGTACGCAAAGAGATAGCGGGTAGTTTTACTATGCGCAGAAACAAGTTGATGACGCTATTGTTTCCACAAAAACGGGACTCTCGCTTAAAAAAAATGAAGAGGCCGGCAATCTTTTGCCGTGTAGCGATTGATTGCCGGCCTTGCACGGGACTTTTTTTTACAGCCCCTTTCGAGGGCTACCGGCCATATTCGAACTGAGCTCTACCTTATTCATCCTCTTCTTCAGAAGTCTCACTTGGCTCTTCTGCGACGACATTGAATGTGAACTGATCCTTTTCAAAGCCATATTCAGTCAGAAGGTTTTCAATAAAACGGATACACGACCATGCTGACAGATTCGCTTCAAGATAGATTCCTTCTGCAACCTTCCACGGCCACCGCATACCATAACCGCTGGTGTTTAAGTGCGGGTGCTTTTTGTAAGTAACGTTGAAAGAGTAACTATTATCTGCCAGCTCTTTCAGTTTGCCAGGGACCTTTTTATCAAGGAGTTTGATAACATCCAGCAACATCAGCGCATATTTATTTTGCCGGTACACTTCATCAAAGAGCCTGAAGGAGACAAGCTTCTTACCAGTGACACCGCTGTAGTCATTCAATGTTATCGTCTCGACATACTCGAATTCGATAGCCTCATCAGAAACGCGATCAATCTGATAGCGGTTCGCGACAATTGTCGCTAAACGATCTGCCCTTGCCTGTATGTCAGCAATCTGCCAACTATCCTTATCCAGCACATCGCTATTGAGAACAACTGCTTTAGAGTTTTCTCGAATTATCTCCTGCTTCTCCTTGAAGCTTTTATTCGAAAGCTCAGAGTTATAGCCAGTCACAGAGAGATTTCCGAGTATATGCAGATAGAGTTCATGTTCTTCCGGTGAGATATAGTTCCAATCAGCATTCAGAGTTTGAGGCATAATGTGTTCAATGGTCAGATTCTCAGCCTGAAGAACTTCCTTGCCATCACCGTTTTCAATATCCAACAGAAGAAATCGACAAAGAGCAGGATTCCCGTAGATATTTGCTGTTTTTAGTGAACGTTCAAACTCTGCTGCGGACGGAACCACATCTTTGGAGGAAACAGTAAACAAAAACTTGTTCAAAGCTTCATAGTACTTTTGCTTATTGGATGGGACCTTAAAAATACGGTTATAGAGATAAGTGAACAAGCCCCGCAAGGTGTTCGACGGCACGCCGCAAACCAACCTGCGTAGAAGATAAGCCAAGATGAATTGCAATACGTTTTCGACTACGGTTTCGCTTATTACTTGTTTATGGTAATCGTCAAACACATGGAACAGGAACGGATAACAAGTTGACTGATTCAGAATACGCAGCCGATGTAGGAGATCGTTTATTCTTTTTGAGTAATCCTTGTTTCCATTGACGAAAGCGCTGTAGATCCCGGCATAATATTTGAGTTCTTTCAAACAGCTTTCATGGGAGAAGCCGCTCTCCTTAAAGAGTTGGACAAACCGATTATAAAGCTGCCGGCTGTTTACAGGTTTGCTTGTTTTATAAACGATATAATGAGAGAAGAAATCATCCAGGTTGGAGTAATCCATCTTCTTGCGAAGCAGTTTTTCAATCGGAAGCCAGTAATCCTTATAAAGCTTTTCTTGGTCATCCGCGTTCATCAAAAGGAAATTACGGATCAAGTCAGCATTTGAGAGTTCCAGCCCAGTGGAGTTTATGCTCTCAAAGATAACCTGGGGGTCATCCTCACCTTTGGTCAGAACGATTTCTACGATTTCCAGCTTTGTCAACGCATCCAGAATGACCGACGGTAGCAATCCTTTCTCGGCCCATTTCTCAAAGCGATTCTTACAGAGAACAAAGTTTTGATAAATATGGGTTTCCTCATCCATATCGTCAAGTTTTCCGTTCAAAAGAAGAAGAAATTGGTTGTTGTCTGATTTAATCGGCTTGAGCTTTACCTTGAATTCTTCATCACAGTATTTGTTATGAAGATAGGATTCTTCGATTTCATGATAGCAATCGTCGCCATGCTCCTCAGCTACAACAGACAACGCTTTGAGAATCAACATGAGGGTTGTCAGTCTCTGTTGCCCGTCGATAATGACGTATTCCTGAAGTGTGAATCCACCACTCCTCGCCGCCATGAACACAATTGTTCCGAGAAAGTGCTTCTCCCCACTCTCCATAATGGTATAAATGTCATCTAAAAGGCGATTGCAATTAGATTCTGACCAGTCATAGTTCCTTTGATAAACTGGAATTCTAAAAAGGACTTTGTTGGTCCCAATAAAATCTCGAAGCATCCAAAGCTTATGTGCGTCCGTATGCTCGTCTCCTATCAGTGATTTTCATTCACGGCCAACCTGTACGCCCAGAACTTGCCGTCTCTCACACGTTCCAGGGTGCCGTCCTCGCTCAGATCCCGCAGAATCCGATTTGCTGTTGCCGGGGAAACGACGAGACCTTCGCACAGGTCCGCGTTGCGGATCAGCGCATTATCTTTCAAATGATCCAATACAAACTGCCGCCGGAGGGCCGCGTTCTGCGCGTTCTTGCCGAGCGGTTTTTCTTTTACCCCGGAGGCCTCGAGCAGCGCAGTTTTGAGCGCCGAGAGCATGAACTCGATGAAGATCGTGGACTCGCCGGCGTTGTTGGAAGTGTTGATTGCGTCGTAATACTCCCGCTGCCGTTTGTGGATGATCGACTCCACCGGGAGCCAGGCGAACAGCGGATTCCACTCGGCCAGCAGCCGCGTGTGCCAAAGTCTTCCGATCCGCCCGTTGCCGTCGGCGAAGGGATGAATGAGTTCGAACTCATAATGGAACACCGAGCTTTTGATCACCATGGGCAGGTCGCTGTCCTTCACCCAATTCAGAAGCTGCTCCACATTCTCCGGCACATATCTTGGCAGCATACCTACATGCAGAATATTGCCTTCGCTGTCTGCAACGCCCACTGCGCCGGTGCGGAACAGTCCTGCCTCGTCGATCAGCCCATGCATCATAGCTCCGTGAGCGGCCAGCAGAGAATCGACAGAATAGGGATCAAGCTCAGCCATCGTTTCATACACGGTGTAGGCATTCTTGACCTCGGCAATGTCCCGCGGCGGCGCGATCACATGCTTGCCGTTCAGCACAGCCGTGACCTGCTCCACGCTCAGGGTGTTCTGCTCAATCGCCAGCGTGCCCTGGATCGTGCGGATGCGGTTTGTACGCCGCAGGATCGGGCTGGAGGACAATTTCCCTGCAGAAAGACGACCGACCAACTCGGCAATCTCCGCCGCGTCGGTCAGCATCGCCTGTGTAATTTCAAAAGGAGGGTTTTTCATGACACGCACCACTTTCCAATATTCGACTATATTATACCACTTCATCAATCAAAAATCAATACATGATGGAAGATTTGTGATTCTGTTTTTTGACGGATGAGAGAAGCGACAGACTTTCAGGACAGTCCAACGAAGAAATACGAAAGAACACACGGAAACTCCCCGTCTTTAGACTTTAGCACCATGTTTTTTTAGAAGCAATATTTCATTCGACAACGCGAAAACCCTTGAACTATAAGGGTTTTCTTTGTTTTAAAAAAACTTGACAAAATAAATTTTAGGGGTTGACAAACGTGGTGCAATGGTGTATCATATAAGAGGGTGATCTTATGGCTTACTTTCTTAAGATTCAAAAACAGGCAAACAACACTTATCTTGCAATCTATGAATCGTTCTATTCGCAGGAAACGAAAGGTACCAAACACCGTTGTTTTAAGTCTCTCGGAACGGTAAGTAAACTGGTTGAATCCGGCATCGAAGATCCGATCGCACATTATCAGGCTGAAGTCGAAAGAATGAATAGCGAACGTAAATCTGCTGACGTTCGGAAAATTTCTTCTGTCTCTCCTGCTAAGTATCTTGGTTATTTTCCTTTAAAGGCTATTCTGGAAAAACTGAACATCCGGAAATACATTGATTTTTTCAAGTTCTCTACTAATTATTCGTTTGACTTATACGACGTCCTTTCGTCACTCATCTATGCAAGATGTGTTTGTCCTTGCAGCAAACACAGGACCTTTCATGAAGTAATTCCGTCATTATATGAAAATTACGCGTTTTCTTACGATCAGTTGCTTGACGGACTCTCTTTCTACGGCAACGACTATGAAAAGATCGTTGAGCTGTTTAATATGCAAGTAAGCGATAAGTATGGATTGAGAACAGACAAGACATATTTTGACTGCACTAATTTTTATTTTGAGATCGACCGCGAGGACGACTTTCGAAGAAAAGGGCCCAGTAAAGAAAACAGAAATGATCCGATTGTCGGTCTCGGGCTCCTGCTTGATGCTGACCAGATTCCAATCGGCATGAAAATGTATCCCGGCAACGAATCCGAAAAACCGCTGATCAGAGAAGTAATAAGTAATCTTAAAAAGCGGCATAATGTTACCGGCAGGACAATACATGTTGCCGATAAAGGTCTGAATTGTGCTTCAAATATATTCTTCGCGCGTCAGAACAGCGACGGTTATCTGTTCTCAAAGAGCGTAAAACAACTTCCGGAGATCGAAAAAACATGGGTTTTGCTTGAAAGTAATTACAAATCGGTTAAAGATAAACAGGGCAATGTGCTTTACCGCTGGAAAGAATGTATTGACGAATTTCCGTACCGCTACGTTGACGAATCCGGCAAAACTCATATTGTCAATTTAACGGAAAAGCGAGTAGTTACCTTCAACCCGGCTCTTGCAGCCAAGAAAAAATACGAGATAAACAAGCTCGTCGAAAAAGCCCGGGAGTTATCCGCTTCAATGGCCAAACGCAGCGAATACGGCGACTGTTCGAAATACGTCATATTCAAATCGACAGTTAAAGGTGTCGAAACAGATGACGCCGTAAGAGCAGTCCTTAATTCGAAGGCAATCGAGGAAGATCTGACCCTGGCGGGTTACAATCTTCTGGTTACTTCCGAAACCAAAATGAAGGCTCTTGATGTATACAATACTTACCACAACCTGTGGAGAATAGAAGAATCTTTCCGCATTATGAAAAGTGACCTTGACGCCAGACCGGTTTTCCTGCAAAAGGAGGAAACAATAAAAGGTCATTTCCTTATCTGTTATCTTACTGTATTGCTTGAGCGCCTGTTCCAATTTAAGGTGCTGAATGATAAATACTCCTCGACAGAAATAATTGCTTTTATGAAGGATTTCAAGGTAGTGGAATCCGACCGCAAGTATATAAATATTACGGTAGGAAATAACTTCATTTCTGAGTTGTCTGAGCAAACAAACCTGCCTTTAAATCACTACAATCTATCCGAAAAGCAAGTCTCAAAATTGCTGCATTTTAAGGTTTGATAAGGACTGTTTTACACCATTTTTGAAAGCCGGATTCTAAAGTCACGTTATATCAAATGATACACGGTTTGTCAAGGCAGTAAGTGTAAATGGCGTTTTTATTTGAATTGTCGCTATATACCGACAAGTGCCCCGGAGGACGAAAAAACGTTCGTGGAACCTATTGTAAATCACGAAAAACCGTGCTAATACCCGAGTTTGCCACTTAAAACGTAAAGGGGCTATAAAAAACTCACAGCCAATCAAAAAGAAAAAGAGCTTGAATTTGCCAAATAACGGTACATTCAAGCTCTTTTTTGTGATATAATTTGTTTACCATGAAAACCACATCACAGACAAATTATACACCATATCAATTGAAATTGCCATTGGAACTTTCGACAGTAATCGAGACCACCGATGCCGTGTATTCTTTCTGCGAAGTGATCAATCATATTGACCTAAACAGATATATTGTAAAAGAAAGAAGCAACTCGAAGCGGTTTTATATTTTGTCGTTCAGGTCCGAAAAATCGGTGTTGAACAGGATCTCTTTCGGAAGTTCCTTTTTGTGCAGGAACATCAGCATATAAATCGGGAAGTAGTTGACCTTGCCATCTGTTTCGACATTGCCGTTGCAGAAAACGCACCCCTCTTCGATGCCGTAGTCCGTTACGTTCAGCACGTTATCCATCGCGTTGTGGCGGTAGTAGTCCTTGCCGGATTTGATCTCGATCGGCAGGATCCTGCCGTCCTCTTCAATCACGAAATCAAGCTCGCCGAACTTTTTGCTGTTGTAGTAATAGAGCGTATATCCGTGTGCGGTCAGCTCCTCGGCGGCGACGTTTTCGTAAATGGAACCAAAGTTCATTGTTGTTTCATGCTGCAGGATCTTGAGCTGGATCTCATTGCCGTACTGCGCTGCGAGCAGACCGACGTCGTTCGAGAACAGTTTGAAAAGATTCTGCGACTTGGAGAGCAGCAGCGGTACTCTCGGCTCATCCACGACGTTCGCCGGGAGCGCGACGCCGGCGTTTTTCAGCCACAGAAAGCTGTCGTAATACTTGTTGAAGCGCGCTTTTTCGCCCAGATTTTTCAGGATGAAGCGCTTATTTTTCGCGTTCAGCTCGCTGGGGATCAGATCGAAGATCTCGTTGAGGTAGAGACGGTTTTTCTCGTCGTATTTTGA
>JAGCTF010000261.1 GCA_017963755.1 Clostridia bacterium
CACGGAAACAGGAAAAGAGCTTGAATGTACCGCTGTTCGGCAAATTCAAGCTCATCTTCATTTTGATTGACTGTGAGTATTGTTACAGCCCTATCCAGTGTCCTTGGGAATCAGTGTCCTCGGAAATGAGATATTACTCTGCTTTGTTCACAACGGCTTCGGAGGCTTCTGAAACTTCTGCAACTTCCGCCGCCTTTCTTTCTTCCAACTGAGTGCAGATCTCTTCGTATGTCTTTTCGTCAAGTTTGTAGAATTTCTGGTACAGTATGTAAGAAACGAAACCGAACACAAGCGGGATGATCACCATTGCCAGCAGGAGGCCTGTGGTCTGCCATGAACCGACGGTACCGATGACTCCGTTTATGCCGTCCAGACGCGCCTCGTCTGTGATCTTTCCAAGTTCTGCCTGCTGCTCAAAATCAGCGATCGCGTTTGTTTTCTCGACGACTTTGAAGATGATGAACGTGAGCGAAGTGAAGGCGGCTACTATAGCGCTGCCCATCTTTGTAAGCAGAGGTCTCATAGAGGTGATGATAGCTTCGTTGCGGTGACCGGTCTTAAGTTCATTGTACTCGACGGTATTGACGATCGAGATCATCATAATGAGATAGAATCCGTAGAGACCGAGATTGACCAGCATATAGCCGATCGTTACAACGGCAAATCCGAACATATTGCCCGGGAGCAGTATTCCGCCGATCAGCTCGACAACGCTGCCGACGGCGACCATAATGATGCCGAACGTCATTAATTGACGGCGCGCAAATTTTCTCGAGAGGGCGGGGAAGATGAGCATCAGCACTGCTGTTGCCGCGACGCCTACGATCGAGAAGATAGAATACAGACCGCCTGCGTAACCGAAGCGGAAGTATACGAAATACGTACCGATCCCGCCGAAAACAAGGGAGTTTCCGATCTGCTGGATCAGGAATATCAGGATCATCCACCTGAGCTGGTCGTTCTGAGTTATTGTGCGCAGTATGCGTTTGAAGTTCAGTTTCGACTTGGGCTCGGCGAGCTCGTCGCGGTGTTCTTTAGCTCCCAGAAGAGGGAAGAGGATGAACAGCGGGCCGAGGATGGCGATGACAAGTGCGATTATGCCGTATGCCTTGCCTGCGCTTCCGCCCAGAGCGCCTTTACCGACCGTGAGCATGGGGATAAGGAAGGATGCGAGCGTTGAACCGATGCCGGCGCAGAACGTTGCCCGCGAAGTGTACTGGTTTCTGAGGTCCGCGTCGCGCGACATTGCCGGGATCATGCCCCAGTAAGCGATGTCATGCATCGTGTACGTGATGCTGTACGCGAAGTAGATGATGCCGAAGAATACGATGAATGCCCAGCCCTGAAGCGACGTGTTGAACGCCAGGAAGATGACAACGGATGTAGAGAGTACGCCTGCTAAGAGCCAGGGCTTGAATTTGCCCCATTTCGTGCGGGTACGCTCGATGATGTTGCCCATGATCGGATCGTTCAGTGCGTCGAAGATACGTGCTGCGACCATGATCGCGGTGATGGCAAGCAGCTGTGAGTTCGTGAGCTGTTTCGTGAGCATGATGTACGTGAAGAGGCAGCTGGTGAACAAGTAGTACATCATGTCGCGGCCAATTGTGCCGAGGGGATAATAGATCAGATTTTTTTCACGTTTTTTACGTTTGCGCTCCGAGATCGGTTCTCCTGGCGCGTCAACGTTGTGGTCAATCGGTTTTTGTGTCAGATCAGCCATAATAAACTCCTTGAAACGGTATTTGATGCCGATATTGTAGCATAAGGGGAGAGGAATAGCAACTAACAACTGGCAACTTGCCATTTGCAATTTGCAATTAACCTCTCCGCCCGGTCAGTTCAGTCGAATATTGCCACACGCTGTGCGTCAAGCACTTCGTCCGTCCAGCCTTCAACGCTGTCGGGATCAGCGGGGTACGCTATATAGAGGCCGGCAACGAAATCATTGCCCTTATTCAACAGCCCCTGTTTCGCAAACTCGTTGAAATCCGCGGGAAGTCCGAGCCAGGAGCGCGTAACGTCTGTCCGGATGCCGTTGTCCGAATTATACACCTGCCACACCCAGACAGGCGAAGGCCAGAGACGTTTTGATTCTGCGGCTCCGATGCGGGTGTAGAATTTTTCGTCCGTGCCGCTCTGGCCGTGGTGCGCCATCTGGACGTACTCGGACCGGAGCTCGTCGTCGCTGTATCTGCGCAAAAGCCCGTTGCCCGTGTCAACGTACGCGTCGCCCAGGAATAAAACGCTGTGTTCTTTATAGACCATGCGCAGGACAACGGAGGTGCTGTTCACGTTGGCACAGGATTTATTCCATGTACAAAGGACCTGGAAATCCACGCCGTCAATTCCTATCGTTAGCCCTTCTTTTACGCTCTCTTTGTTTATCACAGCCGCGTTGATCAGGTCGTAGTAATACGATTCTCCTTCATAATCATCCGGCTTGGTCCATAACTCCTCCGGAATATCCGCGCCCTTGATGCCGTTGAAACCGACCGCGGCGTAATATCTGTCAAGGCCTCTTTTGAGCACTTTCAGCTCTTTTAAGTTGTAATCGCCCGTATTTGGCGTCGTCCATTCGACACCGTAATCCGGAAAATCGAAGTAGAAATTATTGACCTTGTAATTACTTTTAGCCTTGTACGAGGCCATCATTTTGGCAAGCTCGTAGAAATGGTCCCAGTGGCCGTGGGAAAGGAACCAGGCCTCGACTTCGAAGTATTCACCCTCGCCGAGGCCAAGAATAGCGCGGATGGCTGACGGAAGGTACGGCGGTTCGTTCATTCCGTAGCCGTCGATTCCTCCGTCGATAACGATGACTTTACGGTTCGGGGTGACAATGACGTAGCTCATCATCAGGCTGTTCGGATCGGGAGCCAGCTGGTACAGTTCTACACAGCCGGTATTGTCCGGCGCTTTTGTGACGACCGGCTTCGGATCGTTTTTCCCTGAACCCGGGGTGCAGGAAGTCAGAAAAATCGCTCCTGCAACTGTCAGTATGGACATCATTATTTTTTTGCGATTTGCGCGCCGGGTATGTTTTTTCATTTCTTTTTGCCTTTTTTTATCAGAATGGCAGCGATCACCGCGGCGATCACGATAACGCCGCATACGATGCCGATGATAAGACCGACGTTGGCGCCGTTTTTCTTATCGTCGGCTTTATTGTCGGAATTACCGGGCTCGGGAGTAGCGCTGTCTGCCTTTTCCGTTGCGGGGGCGTTTGTCACCGGAGCTTCAGTTGCAGGTGCTTCAGTCGAAGGAACTTCAGTCGCAGGCGCATCCGTAGGCTGAGCGGGTTCGTCTGTAGGCTGAGCGGGTTCGTCCGTAGGCTGAGCGGGTTCGTCTGTAGGCTGAGCGGGTTCGTCTGTAGGCTGAGCGGGTTCGTCTGTAGGCTGGGCGGGTTCGTCCGTTGACTGAGCCGGTTCGTCCGTTGCAGTTTCGGAAGGATCCTTTATTTCAAAATATACCGGTTCCATGTCGTCGATGGGCTCGTATCCGTCATTCGCAAGCAGAATAGCATAATATTTGCCCGGAATGAGTCCGTCCTCGTTGAATACGCCATCTCTGTTTCTTTGAACGATATACTCTTCATCAGGAAGCGACCAGGTGTAATCACCACCGCCTATGTACCACCAGATCGTCGAATCTCTATATCCGTCATGATCTTCAGGATAGAAACCGATCCAGTCGGTAGGGCCGAAATCGCCGTCGATAGTGACAATAAGTTCCCCGTCTTTTATCTCGATCGTGAGCAGTTCGTCTTCTGCAAAACCCGGAAGCCCGGCAAAAAGCAAAGAAACTGCCATTACCAGGGCAATGAAAAGCGCTATTTTTTTCATAATAAAATCCTCTCCTTTCGGAATGCCTTTAGTTTATCACTTTTTGTGCGAAAAATAAAGTTGTTTATTCCAGAGGTGGAGGGTATAATGATAAACAACGGACCGGAACAAACGGAATCAGCATCGTTTTCATACCTTGAAACACTTTACATACACGAAAGGAATGAACGTTTATGAAAAAAACAGTAAAATCAGTGATCGCAATTGTATTGTCAGTGATCATACTTGCGTCGTTGTCCTTACTTCCCGCTTTTGGAGAGGAAGCCGCGGAAAAGAAAAATTACGTCACGGAAAAATGGGTGGCGTACTTTGACGGAACGATAACGGAAACGGAAGAGGACGGTGCGATCGTCACTGAATATGTACCAGCCTCCCCATATTCGTGGTTCTCGCCCACGTTGAACCTTTTCAATGATCTTAAGACCCTTATCGGAGACAGGGAAGGAGCTCTCGTTAATATCTCATTTGAGATACAGAGTCTGGCTGAAAAGAAAGAGCTGGTCTCCGCCACACGCGTACTGATCCGCGCCGAGAATCCGAGAACCGGTAATCTTGCGTTCGATCCCGGAACCGTAGGCGACTGGGACGGGAACGGCTATTCATGGACTGAACTTTACAAGGAAAATTTTGACAGCGACCTTGAATTTATCATTGAAGCTCAGAATAACTACGCGATCCCTGAGAACGGGCAGCTCGAGATCAACGGGAATGACTGGACCTATTATGAGACAGGGAAGATATACATATCTAAAGCGGATCTAAACGATGATCTGTTCAGCGGCTGGGAGCTCTGCTTCGACGGTCTCAATTACAACGCAGAATCCCTTAAAGGCCTCAGGCTCCGAAACGCTTCCATTATCGACTGTGAAGAAAAAACCGCTACTGCAGTTCCCGTAGAGCCTACAGAAGCTCCAACTCAGGCTCCTACCGAAGAGCCGGTGAAAACTGATGAACCGGTGAATACCGATGCTCCCGTTCAGGACAAATCTCCCGAAGCTGCGACGGATAATTCTTCTGCAGCCACGCCTAAGGATCAAGATAAAAAGGACGATGGAAAGAAATCCAATGCGGGTCTGATCATAGGTATCGTCGCAGGAGCAGTCGTTGTTGCAGCTGTGATCGCAGGCATTATTGCCGGGAAAAAGAAAAAGAGTAAATAATAGTTTTTTCTAAGAAGCGCACAGGCGCGAAAAAACAGCCCCGCCACTTTAAATGACGGGGCTGCCTTTTTACTCTTCACGGAATTTAAGCGGCGTAGATCTCGATCTCGGCCACCTGGCAGAGATAACCGTCTGCAGGAGAAGGATCGCAAAGATGTGTTGCCAGGAACTGAACGTATCGGCAGGTCACCGCGTCGAACTCGAACTCAAAAGGCGTATCGTCCTTGTCCTCGAAGCGCGTATTATCGGTGACTTCGGCCACAGTCGTGTATTCCTTTCCGTCCAAGGAGACCATGAGCTTGAAAGAGATCGGGAAACGGCCGCCGTTGACGACGGGATAAACCTTGATCTTGTTAATGGAGGTATCCTGAGCCAGCTTGATCACAGCCCATTCCTCCTGTTCCGGATCATCATAATTTTCACCCACGTTCGTTGTCCAGCCTGCGCTTGGAACTTCAGGATCGTAATAATAGCCGTCGTTTATGGCTTCTGGCGAAAAGCCGATCGACTGATGGGATTCGCCGGTGGTGGTGGAAACGTCAACTTCCGCGCCAAGGGCAACGTTGGTGCCGCTTTCTACCGGTGCGGGAGATGGTGCTTCAGTAGGGTCGGTCAATTCGGTCGGCACTTCGGTGGCGGGTTCTTCAGTGGGGGCGTCGGTGGCGGGCACGTCGGTGACAGGCGCGTCGGTGACAACAGGTTTTTCGGTTTCCGAGCCGGTGGCCGCAGGTACTGCGGTGGCTTCACAGGGCTTATTATCATCGCCTTGTGTTTTCTGCTGCGAACATGCGCTGAGGACAAGGGTCAGCGCAGTTAGTAAAAGCAAAAGGCGCGTTATCTTCTTTATAGTCATTATTCTGATACCTCCCGGAAATTATCGAAGCGGACAGGAACCTGTCCGTTTTGCCGCGCATTTTACTACTTCAACCGGTTAAAGTCAATGTTGCCGAAGGATTTACGTATGCAATTACGTTTGTCCAGACCTGACGTGTGAAAAGCGATGATTGCCGAAGCCAGAAGGACGGTATCCTGCAGCGCACTGAAGATCCATGCTTCAGGCGGGGCGCCGTCTTTCATTTTGGCGGCGGTCAACTTTGGCACACAAATTAAAGAAATGGCGGATCGTGTGCCAGGGTGGCGCTGCCTCTAACTCGTCTAAGAGAGAAAAATGAAAAAATCGTGGCACACGAATAGCCCGAATTGAAGATCGTGTGGCACGCCGGTAATCTGCAGTATTATCAGACGTCTTGCATCCTGAAATTATTGTGTGATAGTCAATACTATTATTTAAGGCAAATTGTATTTAACCCTATATGTCTGTCTTTATTCTGTCAGTTCTTCAAAAAAAGAATCATCGTACGTATCGCCTATTTGAGTGATATTAAATATCGTTCAGATTCATGCATGAACTCTGTCCGGTTCCTTCTTAAGGGATTGTGATTTATTAAAACAAGTGATAAAATGAATACACATCTTTGATTAAACAGCGGAGGTATGAAATGAAACAGCAGGAATATGAAAAGTACCGCTTTGATCATTTTGCTGAAGCAGGTGAAAAGATATTTCTGAAAGAATCACTCTTCCGCCAGGGCGAGCTGCTGCATAACCATGATTTTGCCGAGATCACTTATATAAGTGAAGGCATGGGCGGCTATTTTGAAAATGGCGCATCTGTCAATGTGCAGGCAGGAGATTTTCTGTTTGTATCTGTAAGTGATATGCACCGATTTGAACCACTTACACGCGACTTTGCATGGATCAATTGCTGCTTTCGCCCTTCCGTTCTGCTTCAAGGCATGGATATACAGCACAGCGGGGCAGACCTGCTCCAGCGCTTTGATCCGGAGTGCATGATAAAACCGATATCGGTAAAGCTGAAGGATGCAGGAAAACTTCTGAAAATCATGCTGGAAGAATACCGCCAGAAAAATAAAGGATATCAGGAAATTTTGCGTGCGGAACTTGAGGCTCTTCTACTGAAATACGCATTTGCATGCCGCAGAGGCAGAAACTCAGCAAGGTCAGATATTAGTCGGGAAGATCTTATTGCTCTTGTTTCGTCGTATTATACTAGAGGAGTGATTATTCCGAACGCACCATCGGAGACAGTA
>JAGCTF010000262.1 GCA_017963755.1 Clostridia bacterium
GCCTTCACCGCAGCCCACTGCCACGCCTGCGCCGGATCCGGATCACGTTAAAGTCAATCATCTTGACCCGATCATCACAAAAGGCGAGTTATACGTAGGAGATACGTTACAGCTAAGCTATCTCGCGACGCCTGAGAACTATAATTACGGCACGATAAGATGGAAACTCACCTCCGGCTTTGACTGCGCGACGATCGATCCCGTTACCGGGGTATTGACCGCGCTAAAACCCGGCTCTGTAGGAGTTCTTCCGTACGTTGAAGAATACGAAACCAAAAACAGCCCGGCCGGAGTTGTCATTTATGCAAAGGAAGATAAGGAGGATTATAAAGAGCCTGAGCATGAGCAGGAGCTTCCGGCACAATACAGACCGGACGCAGGGCCTTACGGTGATGCCTGGACAGAAAAGCGGGTCAATATCAGGAAGAGTTTCCTTGTCTACAACTGCCAGACTCCGGATGTTCTGCCCGCGTATAAACTTCGTCCGACCGACGAGATCGAATACCGGAACAGCCCTTATGAGAACGACCTTTCGCTGTTTGTAACGTTCAGAGAAAACTCGTATTCGGGAGATATACATTCTTACAGAGCCGTAAAACAGAAAGGCGTAAAGGTTACGTTTACGGACGCGAAGACCGGCAAAGTCGTGGGTTATTCATATACCAACGCGGACGGTATAGCGATGTTTACTATAAAAAAGCAGGAGATAGATTTTATAGTTACGGCGGAACTGAACGGATACAATTTCGACCATCTTGAATTTGAAGAAGACAGACATATTATTTATCCCGGCGGAGGGGAGAGGGGATCTACCGGGCCGTATACGAATTGCGGCATCGCGCAGTGGTATGATCTCAAAACCAACAGCAATGATGCGAGCGAATATACGTTCCGTACGGTCAACGTTTCCACCGGCGAAGTTATTCCCGGCGGCATAATAGATATTTACTTTCAGGAAAGCACTTCGGTTTCACTGGACAGCGAGTACGGCGGCTATACCCTAATGGCATTTGACGATTTCTTTGATTCGATACGGACGATCACTTACCTGTACGGCGAGGGTTATCCCAAAAAGCGTGTTGAAAATTGCACGTTCCGGCGCGAAGGAAATATTGTCACGGTTTATGCAAATATCCCTGACGATACACCGACGCAGATACGTATAGAGCGCATCACGATACAGGGGACAAAGCCGACGTTATATGTCGCAGAAGGGCTTGAACTGACTTACACCGTTTATCCGGCAAACGCCAACTACGGCACGGTCAAATTCAGATTGACCAGGGGCGAGGAATGCGCATTCCTGGATCCTGATACAGGAAGACTCGTTGCCCTCAGAGAGGGGTCGTTCGCGGTCGAGGCATACGTCGAAGAGTATGAAATTACGCACCCGGTAAGCCCTCAGGCAATACAGGTAATTGACCGCCTGTCCGAGCCGCAGCATGAGCGGCCGCTTCCGGACAAATACAAACCGGACGAGCTGGTCTTTGACGGAACGATGGATGAATCTATAATCAATCGCAGAAAAGCCCTTTTGGTGTACAACTGCGCTACGCCTGACGTGCTGCCGGTCTATATGACCGAGGGCGAAGAGTATCACACTTCTCCTTATGGCAACGACTACATCATATACGTCAATTTGTATGATGCGGCGAAGGCGGAGCGCGACGGGCGAAATGCTTCGATCGTTAAAGAGAAGGGGATACCGGTTTATTTTATGGAAGCGTCTACAGGTGAAATGGTGGGATATTCGTACACTAATGCCGACGGTATCGCGATGTTCACTATAAAAAAACAGGAATCACTTGACCTTGTGGTTTCGGTTGAAATGGACGGATACACGACAAGTTTTCCTCATCCCGCGGAACAGGGTCATATCATTCCGGGGCAAAGCGAATTTATTTATGAGCGAGCATATGTAACCAGCGGCGAGGCAGAACGCTTCCTGATCCCTATCGCCGTAGATTTTTGACCGCAAGACGTTGACAATTATAGTGACTATTGTTCCTGCATTCTGAAAGCGGGAGCGGGACAATAAAACAGCGGGCCGGGAGTGATCCCGGCCTGTTATCTTATTGTCTGACTGTTATTACTGTTTATACTGTTGCCCGAAAGCGTCCGGACAACATTTTAATTGCCATCGCCGTCAACGACGGGAATGGGTTCTTCGGTTTTGTCCGCGCCGGTATCGGTAGTGCCGTCATTGGTCTTGCCGGCTTCTGCCGCTGCCTGGGCAACCTCGTCAGCTTCGCGCAGCGCTCTGGCCTCGCAAGTCTTGCAGGCGCGGGTCTTGCCGTTCTCGATAGCTGTCGTGGTGGTGCCTTCCTTGAGTTCGACGGAATGGTTCAGATGCGAGCAATCCTCGTACAGATGGTAAACAGTTCCGCTGTCAGTCCAGAAAACTTCGGTGGTTCCTGCTGCTTCAAGCAGTTCTTCCTGGGAGATCGGGTTCCAGTCTACGCTCGTAAGTCCCGCGATAACGAGGGCAGCAGCTGCTGCGACCGCTGCGATGGTCTTCATTTTCTTGTCGGCTTTCTTATCGAGAAGCACGAAGATGATGAAGGGCAGGAATGCGAGGACAGACATAAACACGCCCAGATTGTTGTGGATCCAGAACCTTGTCTTGTTCTTCGCGGATGCGGGGTCAAGGTGGTTGCCTTTCTTCCAGAGCTGAGAGCCGATGATCACGCATACGAGGTCAAGCACGAGGCATACGACCCAGGAAATGACCCAGCCGGGATTTTCTGCGGCAAATTTGGGCTCGAATTTGTGCGTGAAGAAAAGGATCGCGAATACTTCAAACGCGAGGGCAAGTACCCAGAGTATGATCGCGCCGATCCTGTACGGAAGTGCGTTCTTTCTGGTGATGGCCAGCAGTTCTTCGGTGCTGGTGCTTTCCTGACCGACGTGAGTGATGTTGTGCTGGACTTTCGCTTTTGGCGCGGAAGTGCTCGCACGTGTGGAAGTAGCGGTCGATTGCGATTTTTCAGCGTTCTTTTTAGCCTGCACTGCTGCTAACGCCTTTTTTGCGGCATCCTGAGCGGCTGTGTTGTCCTTTTTTGTTGCCATAGTTTTAAAACACCTCTTCTTTTGTTAAATAAACGGCATGCTTGATGCTTTTTCGCGTGTAATTTTATCATATGCGCGGCTGGATGGCAAGAGCGGGTGCGTTTTTAAAAAGCCGTGGACAATTGCATTCTGAGTTTGCTATAATTCGCGTGTTCGACTGGAGAAGTACCCAAGCAGGTCGAAGGGGACGGTTTGCTAAACCGTTAGGTCGGGTTACCGGCGCCGGGGTTCGAATCCCCGCTTCTCCGTTCGCAAAAAAGAGTGTCCAAATTGGGCACTCTTTTTTTGCGAAAATAGCAAGGGGATTCGAACCGAGCGTTAGCAAAAGACAGGCATACTAAGGCAAAAGTGAAAGGTGCGTAGCGACACGCCGGTGACGTGTCGCAGCGAGGAGGGCCCTTTAAGCAAATTTAGGAAAGAACAGAGATAAGCCGAAATTTGCGTGGGCGAATCCCCGCTTCTCCGTTCAACAAAAA
>JAGCTF010000263.1 GCA_017963755.1 Clostridia bacterium
AGGATCCGGGCTCCATTTTACGATATCGATGCGTTCGCCGCGAAGCTCGTCAACGATAGTCTGGATCCTCGTTCCCTTCTGCCCTACGCACGCGCCTACGGGCTCGATGTTCTCGTCATTTGAGCGGACGGCGATCTTTGTGCGCGATCCGGGCTCTCTGGCGACGTTCATTATCTCTACTATACCGTTTCCGATCTCGGGGATCTCCATCTCGCAGAGTCTTCTGACAAGATTCGGATGTGTTCTCGAGATCATGACGCACGGGTCTTTGCTCTTGAAGCTCTTTTCTCTGGTCTCTACGACGTATGCCTTGATGCGTTCGTTGAGTCTGTACTGTTCTCCGATGATCTGCTCGGAGGGGAGCATGATGCCTTCGATGCGGCCGAGGTCAACGTGTATGATCCTCTCTCTCGTTCCATCGCGGTTTTCTTTCGTTTCGATGCGCTGGATCGTACCGGTGACAAGTTCTCCTTCTTTTGCTTTAAATTCGCTGAATACGTTCTTTCTCTCTTCTTCTCTGAGTTTCTGAACTATGAGCTGCTTGCCCTTCTGCGCGATAAGGCGGCCGATATTGACCTTCTCGAAATCGGTGTGGGTGACGTCTTCTTCGGCTATGTCTCCGACCGCGAATTCGGGGTCGATCTTTCTGGCTTCTTCAAGTGAGAATTCGGTCTTGGGGTCGGTGACGTTTTCCACGACCGTTTTTTCCGCGTAGATCCTTATGTCGCCGTTGTTGAACTCGACGCGCGTGTTCATTCCGGTCTCGCTCTTTCCGTACGCGGTGCTGAGAGCCTCTTCGATAGCCTGAATTATTACTTCTTCCTTTATCCCTTTTTCTTTTGCCAATGCCACAAGAGCATCATACAGTTCGCTCATCTTTTTTATCCTCCTCTGATTTTAGAAATTGTCCGGACGTACCGTAAGGTTACCAGACAATCGTGCGTTTTACTTTTGAGATGTCTTTTTGCTGAAATTCGAGCGTCTGCCCGCCGCAGTCGATCGATACGACGCCGTCTTTTCTGCCTATTAGTTTTCCTGTAAATTTCTTTTTTCCGTCTATTGCGGCATACAGTCCGACTTCTACGTCTTCGCCTTCGTAGCGGGCAAAGTCTCTGTCTGTTTTGAGCGGGCGGTCAAGTCCGGGCGACGATACTTCGAACGTGTACGCTTCGTCAATGAAGTCTTCGCTGTCGAGTACCGGTTCTACGCTTCTGCTCACGGCTTCGCAGTCGTCAAGTCCCACACCGCCTTTTTTATCGATGTACAGTCTTAATACTCTGCGTCCGCCTTCTTTTTTGTATTCGCAGTCGATCAGTTCCAGCCCCAGTTCTTCGGCTTTCGGTTCGGCTATCTGCTTTACGCGTTCCGGAATATCCACCAGATCCAGCTCCTTTCTTGTATTGCCGCGACCCTTTTTTCAAAACAAAAGAGTGGGGGTTTCCCACTCTTTCATTAGCATGAAAAATTGATCGTGATTATTGTACCACCCGGAGTCCCTTTATGTCAAGCAATAAATTCGGGGTTAGAGGCAGTTTATCGGCAGTTTCCGGCTCGAAGCGCCGGGTTTTATGCAAATTTACCGCCGATTTCCGTCGCATTTCACGCCTTGTACTCCACGAAGAGATTGACCAGATTCATCGCGTAGAAGCGTACGATGAAATCGTTCGGGTGGTTGATGCCGTTGCCCGTGACGTCGAGATACTTTTTGGTCTCGAGCATCTTCATGCCGGGGGTGTAAAGGTCGAGCGAGTAGAAGCAGTCGTATTCGGCGGCAAGCTCATCTACGGCCTTCCAGTAACTCTTGAACTTCGAGTCGGAGTAGAGGACGGGGTTCGCGGGGAAGCATTTCAGGTACAGGAATTCGCAATCAGGACGCGCTTCGAGCGTGGCGTCAACGACTTTTTTTACGTTCGCCTTCAGCTGTGAAGCGGTGAGGCCGCCGGAATCGTTGATACCGAAATGGATCAGCACGAGGTCGGACTTGGCCTTGATGAGTTTGTCGGCAACTTTAGTTGACACCGCTTCGTTCGACGTTGTCCCTCCGACCGCGTAGTTGCGGATCGAGATCTTGCCGTCGTACGCCTGCGTGAGTGCGTAGTTGAGAAGTGTCGGGAACTGGGGCATCATCGGCTGTCTGCCGAATTTGCTTGACGCCGAGCAGCCTTCCGTTACGCTGTCGCCCGTGATGCCTATCACGACGTCTTCTCCCGCCTTGAGTTTTGCGAGGAATTTCGGCGCGACGCTGCCGTACCGGGCGAAGACAGACGTGTCGGCGTCTTTGATGTCATAGACGTAGCTTACGCAGATCTGGTGGCCGTGGATCAGCGATCCTTCCGTGAAGAAGATGCTGTCGGTCCACATATAATAGTCGGTGTCAATGTTTGCTACGGATCCGAGGGAGTTTACGGCTTTGTAGGGTTTCGGCATGTTTTTGCCGTGGAGGTTGTCTTCGGTGAGGTACGGGCATTTCGTTCCGGCGGGCAATATTATTTTGTTGCCGCTTACGGTGTAGTCGGTGCCTTCCGCGTATTCTTTGGTGTACGTGTCGTCGCGCACGGACAGGATCTTTACGGGGGCGTACTGGAGGAGGCCGGAGATTTCTTTGCCGTCGTCAATGCACATGACTGTTTCCTGGTATATTATGTTGCCGAGCCAGTACGGCTGGTAGACCGGTGCGTTGTTCCAGACTTTACCTTTGCCTTTTTCTCCGAAGGCGTATTCCGCTTTGTCGGGGTCAACGAAGAGCGGGTAGTTTTTCATGTCGATTTCGTCCCGGGGTTCTTCTGTGGGTGCGGCTGGTTCTCCTGTATTCTCCGCGGGCTGCGCTGTGCCGTTTCCGCCCGACTGGTCCGTGGCTTCGCTGCCGCTTTGCTGTGCTGGCGCGCAGGCTGTGAGCAGGGTGGCGGCGGTCAATACGATTGCAAGTATTGCCGCGGTGATTTTGTGGCTTTTTGTATGTTTCGATTGATTTTTCATGTTTATTCCCTTTCTTTCGGTGGTTCGGCCTATTATATCATAGTCAACGGCGCTCGGCAACGGGGGCTGAACGGGGGACAGAGACCCGCTGAACGGGGGGACAGAGACCCGTTTGTCATCGCTCTACTCCGGGTAGGATCGCGGAAAATCCCGGTGCATTTCCGGAAATGATCGGAAAAGTCCGGAAATATTGCCCGCGCTCTCCTCCGGAACTTGCCCCTTGCAGCCACTGAACCGGTGCCTGTCCCCTGTTCCACAACGCCGAATTGGTGCCTGTCCCCCGTTCCACAACGCCAAAAAGGTGCCTGTCCCCCGTTCCACAACGCCGAATTGGTGCCTGTCCCCTGTTCCACAACGCCAAAAAGGTGCCTGTCCCCCGTTCCACAATGTGCCAAACCTTGAAATCCGGCCTGATTTGGCGTAAAATCGCTGTGCGATGCAAATGGAAACTGGTCTCTGTCCCCCGTTTCGCTATTGTCTACTCAGAGGAGAGTTCTGGTAATTGCTGAAAATAGGAAAACTCGAATTAAAAAACAACATGATTCTTGCCCCGATGGCCGGTGTCACCGATCTGCCGTTCAGATTGCTGTGCAAGGCGCAGGGGGCGGGATTTGCATATACCGAAATGATCAGCGCAAAAGGGGTACATTATAAAAGCAAAAACAGCTTTGAGCTTGCCCAAACCGTTCCGGAAGAACAGCCGGCGGGCGTGCAGTTGTTCGGGTCGGAGCCGGCAATAATGGCGGAAGCGGCAAAGATATTTGCCGGCAGCGGCTATCCGCTGATAGATATAAATATGGGCTGCCCGATGAGAAAGATCACGGGCAACGGCGAAGGCAGCGCACTCATGCGCGACCCGGACCTGATAGAAAAAATCGTTGACGCCGTTGTAAATGCGGTTGACGTTCCGGTCACTGTTAAGTTGAGAAGAGGTTTTGACTCCGGGCACGAGACGGCTGTTGAATGCGCGCTTGCCGCCGAGCGGGGAGGCGCTTCTGCCGTGACGGTTCACGGGCGTTTCAGAGAAGAATACTATTCCGGACACTCGGACTGGAGCTGCGTTGCCAGAGTTAAAGCCGCAGTTAAGATTCCTGTAATACTGAGCGGCGACGTTGCCGACCGTGATAGTGCGAATGCGGCAATGCTTGCAAGCGGGGCGGACGGGTTGATGATCGGTCGCGCATCGATGGGCAATCCCTGGATCTTTCGCATTTTGAGCGGTTCGGGCGGGGCGCCGGACAATAGCGAGCGTTTTTCGGTCATTAAGGAGCACCTTGACCTTCTGCGCGAATTTAAGGGCAGCCAGACTGCCGCGTCTGAATTCAGAAAGCACGCGATCTGGTACCTTAAAGGGCTGCGCGGCTCCGCGTCCGTGCGCGACCGGATATGCAAAACGGAAGATCCCGCAGCGATAGCCGCAATAATAAACGAATACTTTGAATGGCTTGACAGCCCCGAACAGCAATGACACGCGCAAAACTCCTCAGCGTGCCGAATACGTTCCCGGCGATCCGGTCATTGACGCAAATAAAAAAAGGATGATAATTATGAAAGTACCGATCTACGAATCCGATTCCGAATACATTAATGCCGACAACGTCTCCTGCTTCTGCAATACGAATCTTGACCTGCTCACAACGCAGCCGCGCGGCATCGTGCTTGAATTTCCCGGACTGGGCGGCAGTTCGTGCCTCGGAGGTTCGATCGACATGGGTCCGTATTCGGGCAACTACGCCGAAGCGCTTGCGCGCGAAGGCCTTGTGCTTGTGTACGTTTTCCCCGGCCCGTGGAGCTGGATGAACATTGGCGCCGTAAGGATCTGCGACCTTACGGTCTCCGCCATAAGGTCGCGCTGCGGTCTGCCCCCCTCCTCCCCCCTCATCGCAACGGGCGGCAGCATGGGCGGTCTCGGCGGGCTCATCTACACCCTGCAAACCACTCACCGCGTCACCGCCTGCGCCGTGACCTGCCCCGCGCTCGACGCGCCCGCGGCAATGTCCGTTCAAGCCGCGTTCCCGCGCACGTTCCTTAGCGCGGTAGCCGCCTACGACATGCCCCTCAGCGCGGCCCTCGCGTCGATCTCGCCCGCAGCTCATATATCTGAAATGCCTGACGTCCCGTATCTGATCATGGCAGACTGCGAAGACGAACTCTTCCCTGTTGAGGAAATTGACCGCTATGTCGAGGCCCTCCGGGGTAGCGGCCGGAGCGTCGAATATATTCATATGGAGGGCTGCACGCACGGCGGTTTTACGCCTGAGGCAAGGGAGCGATTTACTCAGTTTGTTATTGAGAAGTCAAAGCTTTGATGAACCGGTGCGGCGCTGCCGGTCTGACCGGCGGCGCGCTTTTTGCAGATGGGCCAAACTCCTGGCTTGAGAGTTTTTGTCCCATTTCTTCGCTCATTCGACGCCGCCAGGGTGCGGCGCCTGCGCCAAAATACTACCTCATTAACATTGCACGAAGCCGGATAGATGGCTAAGAATTTTGTTTGACCGAAATGCGAATTAAATGCAGGGAACGCATGAGACCCAAAATTCGTGCCATCATCCGGTTCGTGCCCCATTTCTTCGCTCATTCGACGCCGCCCGGGCAACTATTACCGCCTTCGTCCCACCGCTTATGATTGACACCATTAAGCTGCAGGAGTACAATAACGGAACAACCTTCAAAGGAGGAAAATAAGATGAAAAAAATGAAAATAATCGCCGCGATCATGGCACTGATATTGACATTTGCATTTGCATCCTGCGCTAAACCGGCGGAAGAAGGAAACGAACCCGGAAAAGCTACCGAAAAGCCCGTTACCACCGACGCTCCCACTGCAGCTCCGACGCAAGCACCCACGGAAGCACCTACCGAGGCTCCGACAGAAGTACCCACTCCGGCTCCGACAGAAGTACCGAACACCAAACTGATCGTGCCGTACGTAACGAAAGGCCTTGTCGCACTCTACGAGGGCAATTACAATACCGAGGATGGCCAGAATAAAGAGAGCACCACCTGGCAGGATCTTTCCGGAAACGGCAACGACATCGTTGACATCCAGCTCGGCGAAAAAACGTACTGGACAGACGAAGGGCTCTACGTTGACAACGTAAAGATCGTGCTGCCCGCATCGATCCCCGAACTGATCAACAGCGATGAATACACTGTAGAGTTCTGCATCTCCGGGCTCGTCGTTGACGGCTCGAACTTCGCGACCTTCCTCAACAGCGACACGAACGATAACTTCGCGCTGTTCATCCGCCAGGCTGACAACTCCCTCGAATTCAAGTCCAATACCGCCATCGGCGCCCGCCCCAAGATGATCGGCGAAGCGCGCGAGCTTTGCGAGACGTCGACAATAGCAGTCACGTTCTCATCTCTTGATTCTGTCGAGCTGTTCTTCAACGGCGAATTTCAGGATTCAGTTGACGCCCCCGAGAATACAGCGATGCAGGGCAATTTCTTCATCGGCCATCCCGCCGCGGACAAGGCGTATCACGGCGTCATTACCGGCATTAGGTTCTACAACAGAGTGCTTTCCGAGAAAGAGCTTGCTGCAAACTACAAGGCGCTCGGTACCGTGCAGGCGAATCCGAATTATACTGAAGAGGGCTGATCTCCGGCCGCTGAAAAATGCTGATCGGATATTAACGCCGGCAAATGATTGAATAGTAAAAAGAACTGCGGGTCAGAGATCAATCAAACGTCTCTCCCGCAGTTTTTCGTTTATAAATGGATAATTAATGTATCGTCTGAGGCGATGATTTACAATAAATACCACAATTTGCCACTTACACTTTGCAATTTATCATTTGCAATTTGCCACTGCCATCACTCGGCCTCTGAACTCTGAACTCTTAACTCTTAACTCATCAATGTGCTGTCATTCGCTTCGCGCTCGTTGCCCTTATCCCATATCCCCCGCTTTACTGCTCCGAAAATATTCAGCCTGAGCATCTCGGTATCCATCGGAAGCTCACGGAGGAGTTTCTTCATATTTGCACGCTCACTCGTCTTGTCCGAAGGACAGGGGTTAAACACCACCGGCACGGCGGCAAGTTTTTCGTACTGTTTTATGAGCTTTTCGTCAACGTACAGGAACGGGCGGATCACGTGTACTCCGGCGCGTGCGAGATACGTGTCCGGTTCGAAGCAGAAGAAACGCCCTTCATAGAAAAGGCTGAGCATTGCAGTTTCAATAATATCATCCTTATGATGCGCCAGAGCAACGACGTTGGCCCCGATCCGCTTCGCTTCGTTGTTGAGCGCGCCGCGCCTCAGATTCGCACACAGCGCGCAGGGATTAGGCTCTTTTCGCACGTCGAAAACGATCTCGGCGATCTGAGTATTGACGATGTGAAGCGGCACGTTCAGGCGGCTGCAGAATTCTTCCATCGGAGACGGATCGACGCCTTTGAATCCGAGCGAGATATGCACGGCGTTCAGCTCGAACTTTTTCGGGTAGAAGCGCCTGAGCTGCGCGAGCACAGCCAGGAGCGTCATACTGTCCTTACCGCCGGAAAGACCGACGCAGACGTTGTCGCCTTCGCGAATGAGCTCGTACTCCTGGACGGCGCGGCGCGTAAGACTGAGCAGCCGCTTCATAAGATCCTTGTCCGTCATAATTGACCACCCCTTACGTGCCTAACAATGACCTTCCCCGCGACGTGTATCTCCACGTC
>JAGCTF010000264.1 GCA_017963755.1 Clostridia bacterium
AATATCGTGGATATTATGGTTCCTTTCCTGATGGCTTTCTCGTCGCTTATCGAGTAGAATTTGTGCACCATCTGAGGCAGGCCCCACGTGCCGAGGCTCGTCAGGATCATTACTCCGAGGAGTCCCAGCGGATCAGGGCCGAAGAACGAAACAAACGCGCCGTTCAGCCCTTTTGTTGACTCTGCGGTCTTCTGCGAAAGTTCCGCCAGCGCCGCGGTAAAACCGCCCTTGCCCGAAAGTACGGAGACAACGACGACCGTGATTCCTATGAGCATCACTATGCCCTGTATGAAATCGTTGAGCGCCGCAGCGACGTATCCGCCCAAAATAACGTATACCGCCGTGAGCACAGCCATAGCGATTATGCAATATTCAAATTTGATGTTGAACGCCATCTCAAATATGCCGGACAGACCTTTGTAGATCGATGCCGAATACGGAACCAGGAACACGAAGATAATAATCGCCGCCGCCAGTTTCAGCGCTTTGCTGTTATAGCGTTTTTCGAAAAACTCAGGCATCGTGGAAGTGTCAAGGTGCTTGGTCATGACCCTCGTTCTGCGGCCGAGCACGATCCACGCGAGGCAGCTGCCTATGAGTGCATTGGCAAGTCCGATCCACGTCGCTGAGACGCCGTAGTTCCATCCGAACCGTCCGGCGTAGCCGACAAATATAACTGCTGAAAAGTATGATG
The DNA here is from genome assembly GCA_017963755.1 of Clostridia bacterium. GTDB lineage: Bacteria > Bacillota > Clostridia > UBA1212 > UBA1255 > UBA1255. Next base: position 695 of record JAGCTF010000264.1, read on the forward strand.
TTCCGAACGCGAATGCGGAGAACCAGGGGCCAACGTTCCGTCCGCCCAGTACGAAGTCTCCTACGCCTTTGACTTTTTTGCTGCTGATGACGCCTATCAGGACCGTCACCGCGGCAAATACTACGATGCACGCAATCTTTACTACCATTCTACCATCCTCCTAAAAAGTGACTGCAAGCTGTCGTCATTATTTAATTGTCCCGGATTATAACACTTTTAACGTCGATAATCAACTAGACCGGCAACTTTTCGCAAGGAGGCGATTGATTGCCGGTCTAAAACGGGACTTTTTTACAGCCCCCGATTTCTGTTATCACTAATGATTCAAATCTGATTACTTCTTTTTCTTCTTAGCGACTGCCACGCACACGGCTGCGATAGCTGCTACAGCTACTACTGCGCCGGCAATGATCCAGCCGACCGCTTTATTGCCATTGCCTTCTTTATGTTCAGTTTCACCGGAACCGTTTGTTGCCGCTTCCGTAGCTACGGGCGCATCAGTCGCAGGAGCTGACGTAGCAGCCTCAGTAGCCGGAGCATCCGTTGCCACAGGAGCGTCGGTGGGAGCATCTGTAGCAGGAACGTCAGTTGCCACGGGAACTTCGGTCGGAGCGTCGGTGGCCGGAACCTCTGTAGGTGCTTCGGTAGCCTTAGCGTCTTTCAGATAACCGGTTCGAAGATTTATGTTGTCGATCAGCACTTCGCTGCCCGCGCCGTCCAGATCGAAGCGCAGCGCTGAAACTCCGCCGAATTCTTCGGGATAAACGCACGTACTGCCGCTCACATGTCTGCCGTCAATGAAAAATTCGTATTTGTCCGAGCCGTTCGTAAGCACGACGCCGATGTTGTACGTCTTACCGGCTTCCAGTTCCGCGATCTCCTGCGAATTTGTGCCAATAAGCACAATTTTGCCGGTGCTCGAACGCGTGACGCGGAAAACAACGCCGCCCTGGGCCGTGCTCGCCGTTGCCCCCTCGTCTCCGGTAACGTTCGTTACGCACATATCGAAATAGCCGGTAAGATTCTTTACTTCCAGATCGACCGAAGCGTATACCGCGTCATCTTCTTCGAGCGGATACGTGATACTCCAGAAACGCATATCTGCGAAATCTTTAACCCCAAGAGTCACGCTGTCGATCGCGTCGGATCCGCTGAAAACTCTGACAGATGAGAGCTGATTTATGAACGGAGTCTTGAAGGCCTTGATGAAGGGCATCCCCCCTATATATATGAAAGGAGCGACCTCTTCGGCAGGTTTCGCGTACTCGTCAGTTTCTTCGGTATCTTCCCAGTCTTCGATGAAAAACTCTTCGTATTCTACGAATTTATACGTCTTATCCTGATCTATAACAGGAGCGCCTTCGGGAACTGCGGTCAATGAAATATCGTCGAAATATACTTCGTTTACGTGTACGTCTCCGGCCTGCGCGCGCGATACGTCACATTCGTACGCCCAGTCGTGGCAATCGATCCTTAACCCTGTAACAGACGTCATTTCGCCGATATATTTATATTTGCCAAGGCTCTCGCCGTTCAGCAGCACTTCGTACTCGTCAGAGCCAATTGTGAACGCGGCGGTCAATTTATAATCAGTATTTGCTTTCAGTCCGTCGTAAACGAGGATCCTGTCAGCCGTTCCGTCGGGGTTGACAACGAATATCGAATCTTTTCCTGTGTTCATGTCGGTCTTGACCGCGAAGATGTTGCGCGTCTCTCCGCCGTAGTCTTCAAGCGCAGGAGATGCGTTGATTCCCGAGAGCACCGAAGTGAAACCGTAATTGCCCAGGACTGCGTACCGGAAAGAAAAGCTGAAGTAAAGCTTTGATCCTTCTCCGAGGGAACGTGTATTGATGCCTCCAACACGTATATCGGCCACGCCGCCGTCAATACGCATAAGTCTCAGCGACTTGGTGCCTCCGACCTTGCCTGCGCTTATGATCGCGCCGCTGTTTTCTCCGTCGCCGATGAACTCGATCAGTCCGGCGGGTTTATTGCCCCTGGCATCACTGAATATTTCGTCTGCCGAAGCCGAAGCGTCGAAAGCCTCAAAGTCCTGGCTGTAAATTGCCGTCAATTCATTTTCGGCTCCCGGAGCAGCGGGTTCTGCGAAAACCGACCCCGCGAACGCAAGCAGCAGCACAATAACAACTGTCAATGAAACAAATGTCTTTGTAAATCTGTTCATTTTTCTTTTCCTCTTTTCACATACTATAATTTATTGTAATTGCCGATCCGTTACGATCTGCTACTTATCATTTACCATTTACCATTTGCAACTTGCCATTTGCAACTTGCCATTTGCAACTTGCGTTCGTCATCCCAGCTCAACACCTGCGTACACCTTGTCCCTGATCGCGACGATATTTCTCCAGAAGCTGTCAATGATGATCGTCTCGGTAGTCTTCCGGAGATATGCGTTGTGCCACGTACCTTTTATCGGGATGCTTAGTTCTTTTACGCTGTACTGCGCAAATTCGGCGACCTTCCCCGTTAAAGACTTAATTTCGTTCTTGGGCATATTGGTCGTGATGAGCGGCAGGATCACGTCTATCGTTGAAAGTATATCAGAAAGGCTCTGTGATCTGAACTTTTTGAATACGGCGGAAACCACGTTTCTGTGCCGCTGCGTGCGTCCCCAGTCGTCTCCGGCCAGGTGTCTTTCGCGAGCGTAAAGGAGCGCCTGCGCCCCGGTCAAAGTATACGTGCCCGCTTCGGTAATTCCCGGGACCGTCCCTTTCTCTGCTTCCTCTTTAGTAATGGTTATGTCAACGCCGCCCATGGCGTCAATAACCTTCGGGAAGCTGTCGAAATTGATTATGCAGTAATACGGTGCGACAACAAGGAAGTCGTCCTGCAGCGTCCTTTGCAGCAGTTTCGCACCGCCGCGCGCATACGCACTGTTGATTTTATTGTACCCCACGCCCGGTATCTCAACGTAACTGTCTCTGTGGAACGACGTCAGCCACATCTCTTTTTTGACGGAATTCAGCGAAATCAGCATGATGACGTCGGAATTGCCCCTGAATTGATCGATGTTGCGCGTATCCGAACCAATCAGCAGAATATTGTACACTTTATCGCTCATAAGCAGCACCGCGTCGTCGTCAACGTCAGAAGTAGGCACAGGAGAAGGCGTAACAGTTGCCGTCGGTACCGTTGTCGGTGCGGCTGTCTCGCCCGGCTTCAGCGTCGGAGTAGGATCCGCGGGCAATACCTGCGTGGGTCCCGGCGTTTCTTCATCGTCTTCGTCGTCGTACCCCGGAGGCAGCGTGTCGATCTGTATCGGCGCGGTGTCAAACGGGTCGTAAGGGTCGTGAGTGTAGTTTATCTTATCGACGTATCTATCGATCGTTGAGTTGACAAATATAAGCGCGCCCGCGGCAATGATCAGCAGGAGCGATATTATCACGATCAATGCTATTGCCCAGCCCGGGAACTTCTTCTTTTTCTTCTTCCTCGGCGCTTCTCCGCTGCCGCCCGGTGCTCCGCCGGCAATATATTGGCCTCCCGCTCCGCCGGGTCCTGCAACTTTTATTTCATATTCATCGTCAAAGTTATTGTCCATTTATTTACCCCGGCCGCCAGGCCATAAAGTTTGTTCGTTAATTTTACCACACGCGCGCGCAAAAGACAAATGCGAGGCGAACAACGAACTTTGTTAAGAGTTAAGAGTTCAGAGTTTAGAGTTCAGAGTTCAGAGTTTAGAGTTCAGAGTTCAGAGTTTAGACTTCAATTCGAATTTCTTACCCATTCACTCGTCTTCCTTTCGCTTGAAACACCGCCTGAAAAATAAAAACTGAGATCCAGGCGGTGTTTTGCGCCCATTTCCAGACGCGAGACGGCGCCCGCTGCCTG
>JAGCTF010000265.1 GCA_017963755.1 Clostridia bacterium
ACGGCTATCCTCTTAAAGAGGCGAGGGAGTTCGCGAACGACGGCTGCTGGGAGGTCCAGGTGCCGGGGACAACGGATTTTTCGTATCTGCCTTTCGATTCTCTTGCCATCCTGCAGCATACCACGCTGAATAATTATGAGATTGCCGGCGCCGAAGCCCGTTTTCCTGACTTTGAGTCGCTGATCAGCGCGTATGAGCGCGATCTCGCGGCGTACGTTGAGCGTTTGTGCGCAGGCTTCAATGGCGCGTACCGGTTCGGCATTGACGGCGAATTTCTTGGATGGAACCCTGTTTTTCCGTGTACTGCGGTGTCGCTGTTCGAGCGCGGCTGTGTCGAGCGAGGGCTTTCGTATCTGGAGGGAGGCCCGGAATACCGGATACGCTCGCCTCACATCGGCGGTCTGGCGGATACGGTGAACAGCCTTTACGCATTGAAAAAAGCGGTGTATGACGATAAATTGGTAAGGCTGGATGAGTTTTTGGCGATCTTGCGGTCAAACTGGGAAGACAGCGAACCTCTTCGCCGGTATATGTTGAACAAATATACGTATTACGGTGCGGACAACGACGAGGTCGATGTCATCGCAGCCCGGATCCTTACAAGCTTCGCTGATGCCTGCGACGCTCAGAATAAGGGCTACGGTTACAAATTCCCCGCAGGAGTCAGTACGTTCGGACGCCAGCTCGAATGGGCGCCGCACAGATTGGCCGCGCCGCACGGGCGGAAGAAGGGAGAGGTATTGGCCGCGAACTGCTCGCCGACGCCCGGCACCGACACGCTGGGGGCAACGGCTATTGTCCGCTCCTATTGTAAGTGCCCCCTGAAACGCACCGTGACCGGCGCCGCGCTGGACATCCGGCTCATGCCTTCGTGCGTGACCGGCGAGGACGGGCTGAACGCTCTTATCGGACTTATGCGCGGGTTCGTTTCGCTGGGCGGATTTTTCATGCAGATAGACGTGGTAGATGCCGCGATCCTGCACGATGCGCAGGAACACCCGGAAGAACACCAGACGCTTTCTGTGCGCGTCTCCGGCTGGAACGCCAGATTCGTGACGCTTAATAAAGAGTGGCAGGATATGGTCATCGGACAGGCCGAGGGCGGCGACAAGACTTTCGGAGGCTGCGGTCAATGCGGATAACGGAGATCCAGCGTTTTTGCATGCACGACGGTCCGGGAATAAGGACAACTGTGTTTTTCAAGGGCTGCCCGCTGCGCTGCAGGTGGTGCCATAACCCGGAGACTCAGCGTCCCTGGCAGGAGATAATGTACCACCAAATAAGGTGCATAGGCTGCGGTGCGTGCGTCTCAGCCTGCCCAAATGGCTGCCACGCGATCGATCCTGAAGGCCTTCACGTGTTTGAACGAAGCGGCTGCACAGGCTGCGGCGCATGCGTTTCCGCCTGTCCTGCGAACGCGCTCGAAGCGGCGATGCGGGAGATGACTGCGGACGAGGTGCTGTCGGAGGTTTTAAAGGACAATGCTTTTTACGGCGCGGAGGGCGGCGTGACGCTGTCCGGAGGCGAGCCGCTGATGCAGGGGGGAGAGGCAATCGAACTTTTGCGCAAATGCAAGGCTGCCGGCGTCAATACCGCCGTGGAGACTTCCGGTTTTTTTGATCCTTCGCTCATACCGTCTCTTGCGCAGTGTGTGGATCTGCTTCTGTGGGACTATAAAGACGCCACCTACGCGCGGCTGCACGAGTGGACCGGAGCGCAGGACCGCAACGACCTGCGCAATCTTATTGCCTGCGACAGTCTCGGGATCCCGTCGGTCCTCCGGTGCATAATGGTGAGCGGGGTCAATATTGACGCCGCGCGTGCCGAGGGCATTTCTTCGCTTTTTGCAAGGCTCGATAACTGCCGGTATGTCGAACTTCTGCCTTACCATCCGTTCGGCGGGTCGAAGCAGGCGGCTCTGGGCAGGGAAGTGACGTCGGACGATTCGCTGATACCGTCAGAAAAAGAGCTCGATGATTTTGCGGCAATGCTCGCCGCTGCCGGGACAATAATCAAAAGTCGCTAAAATGAGCTTTATTGTTGACTCATTATTTGAAAAAGAGTAAAATGCGCACATAAATTCTTTTGGAGGTAATTGTTTATGAAGAAAATAATTGCTGTTTTACTTGCGGTAATGATGATCGCTGCGATGATCACCGTTTCCTTTGCAGAAGATCAGGAAAATCTTATCGGTAACTTCAACCCTGATGACACCGGTTCCGCACTTCAGATGCTTAACCAGTCTTTCAGTACGATAGGCTCTGTTTTCACGACCGTCGGTGAGACAACGCGTGTTGCGTTCGTCTGCCCCAGCTGGTCAGACGACGTAGGAAGCCTTACCGTTACTCTCTGGACCTGGGATAAGGATTATGAAACAACTATCGCGGCTGCTCCGGTCGCAGGTCCGACCACATTCGAGGATTTTGAGGATAACTCCAATATCGGTTTTGAATTTGAGACTCCGCTTGCAGCAGGCACCTACTATCTGCAGCTCTCTGACGCTGTCGATGAGAAAGGCTCAGGCGTAGGCGTATGGTCTGCTCAGCAGGCATATCCTGGACAGGCTGTTCTGAGAGATGGCGAATACATCAAGAAACTTTCGCTCCGTATGTACGTTGACTACGTTACAGAGCCCGAGGGTAACCGCTACGGCGAACTGCCTAAAATGGAAGGCCCGAAGAACGAGCTCGGATGCGATGATCCGCTGCCTTTCGAAACTTACTTCAAAATGGCTGATTTTGATCTGAGCGACGTCGCCGCAGGCGACCAGGTCGAATTCGAGCAGAATGAAGACGGAACGCTCCACGTGCTGGTAGTAGAAGGTGCGTTCGACTGCAAATACGATCTTAACTTCATCAATTTCTTCGACGTTGACGACGAGATCTCCTGCAAGGATTATCCTTACGTCGCGATCAGACTTAAACTTGCCAATATCGAGGACAATGCCGGTTCAGGCGAAATGTTTATGTACACTTCTCACGTTTCGGGTGCTACAGGCGGCTATTCCACTGCGATCAGATATGACTGGAATAATCCGGAGTGGCAGACCGTCGTCGCTGATCCCACTGTCGTAGCACAGTTCAAAAACAATGCCCTTGACGATGACGTATGGCTCGGATTCAGATTTGACGTTCTGAACAATACTCCCGCTACCGACGTTGAAATGGATATCGACTGGATCGCTTTCTTCGGATCTGAAGAAGCTGCGCTCGCTTTTGACGGCGATTTCGCGAAAGCATTCCCCGCAAAAGTCACCGAAGCGCCCGTCGTGACCGAAGCTCCGGCCGCCACTGACGCACCCGCAGTTACAGACGCTCCTGTTGTCACAGACGCTCCGAAACCGACCGACGCTCCGGTCGCAACTGAAGCTGCTGCAACGGCAGATCCCGGCAAGGATAATACCGAGCCGAAGGACAACGAAGGTAAGACCGGTTTACCCGGCTGGGCACTGGCCTGCATCATCGGCGGTGCTGTAGTGATCGCCGCGGCCGTTATCGGTATCGTAGTCGCATCGAAAAAGAAAAAGAAGTAATACGTACATAGTGTAAAACTTAAACTTCGATATGCCCCCGCCCGTCAACGAAATGACGGCGGGGGCTGTTTTTTGCGGAGCTGCTTTTCGCAATGGCTAAAAATATGGCAAAAGCTGTCCGGAAAATGCGAAAAAGCGCCGAAAAATCCGAAAAAAGCAGTTGCACCGTTTCGCTGTTTTTGGTATAATGCCCGTTGCTGTCAAAGAACACACGGCAGCGGATCCGCAGGATCCTGACTTTTATAGTTCTTCTGCGGAGAAGAAGCGGCCGGAGGATCAAAAACAAGGAGGAAAAAAACATGGCAGTTATTTCAATGAAACAGCTTTTAGAAGCAGGTGTTCATTTCGGACACCAGACCAGAAGATGGAACCCGAAGATGGCGGAGTACATTTTCACCGAGAGGAACGGCATCTACATCATCGACCTGCAGAAGACAGTTAAAAAGATCGATGAAGCGTACTACTTCCTTTCCGACATCGCGAAGGCAGGCGGAACGATTCTGTTTGTAGGAACGAAAAAGCAGGCTAAGGATTCCATTTACGAAGAAGCAGCCAGAGCCGGACAGTATTACGTTAATAACAGATGGCTCGGCGGTATGCTCACCAACTTCAAGACCATCCGTCAGCGTATTGACAGACTCAACAAACTCGATCTCATGGAGACCGACGGAACGTTTGACCGTCTTCCTAAAAAAGAAGTCACTCAGCTTAAGAACGAGCGCGAAAAACTTGAGAAGAACCTCGGCGGTATCCGCAATATGAAGAGACTTCCTTCCGCTCTGTTCGTCGTTGACCCCAGAGTAGAGAAGAACGCAGTCGCCGAAGCGAGAAAACTCGGTATCCCCGTAGTCGCTATCGTTGACACAAACTGCGATCCTGACGAAGTAGATTTCGTTATCCCCGGAAACGACGACGCTATCCGCGCTGTAAAACTTATCGCCGGAAAGATGGCTGACGCGTTTATCGAAGGCAGCGAAGGTCAGGAAGGTATGGAAGCCGCTATGGATGCCGAAGCTCAGGCTGAGGCTGAAGAGACCGCTCAGAACGAATAATGCCACGAAGAGAATAATTACAGGAGGAAATTACCATGGAAGTAACACTTCAGATGATCAAAGAATTAAGAGAAAGAACTTCTGCCGGAATCAACGACTGCAAAAAAGCACTTGTTGACGCCGAGGGCGATATGGAAAAAGCAGCGGTGCTGCTTCGCGAAAAAGGACTTGCCGCAGCCGCTAAAAGAGCGGGCAGAGTTGCCAGCGAAGGTATCGTTGATTCATATATTCACGGCGGCGGCCGCATCGGCGTGCTCGTCGAAGTTAACTGCGAGACCGACTTCGTTGCTAAAAACGAGAAGTTCCGCGCTTTCGTAAAAGACGTTGCTATGCAGATCGCAGCTTCTTCTCCGCTTTATGTTAATAAAGAGGACGTTCCCCAGGAAGATATCGAGAAAGAGAAAGAAGTTCTCCGCCAGCAGGCTCTCAACGAAGGAAAGCCCGAGAAGATCGTCGATAAAATGGTCGAAGGCCGCATCAGCAAATTCTACGATGAATACTGCCTTATGGAGCAGCAGTTCGTTAAAGATCCCGAGATCAAAGTTAAAGACCTGCTCAATTCTCTCGTAGCCGTTATCGGCGAGAAGATCACGGTCCGCCGTTTCGTCCGCTTCGAGCGCGGCGAAGGCATCGCAAAAGACGCCGAGTGATCTTAAAAATGCTTTTTTCAAAAGGGGTTAGTCATAACCCCTTTTTTTAAAACAAAAAGGGCCGAGAAGGCCGTGCCGAGCGCCTCGCGGGGC
>JAGCTF010000266.1 GCA_017963755.1 Clostridia bacterium
CTGTTCCGCCCGCTTCTGATCCGCTTCCGACAGCGCGTGTGCGTCCTCGCCGCCTCCTCCGATGAGGTCAACGACTTCGTCCATATTTTTCGCGAGTATCAGTTCGCCGAGTATAAGCGATTCGCCCGCTCCGGCTGCCGAGAACATATAGTCTAAGCGGAATGCGTTGATCGTACCGCTCCATCCGTTTGCAGAAGAAAGGTCGTAAATAATGTACTGCCAGTCGGGATCGGTATTATCAAACGTCGAAGATTTGCTGTATCCTCCGGTCGCGCCGTAAATGCTGCCTGCGCAGTAGAATATCTCCGACTGCGTGTTCGAGCACTTTTCCTGCTTGACTTTCAGAACGACGACTTTGTATTCGTTCGCGGATGCGGCGGTAAGTTTATACGCACTCAGATAGTTCTTGTAACTGAACGTAATGAACGGGTCATTGGTAGCGCCGGTGGTGCTGAGCTTCACCGTTTTACCGTAATCGGCGTCGTCAACGATCTGCGCTTTTACGGAGTTTCCGCCCGTGAAGTACGATAAAACTTTTGACGCACCGAACGTTACGCGCGTAGCCGAACCGGGGCCCGGATCGGCTTGAGGTGTGGGCGTCGCCGGAACCGGCGTGGGAGTAGGCGTCGAAGGCACTTTGGTAGGCGTTGCGGTAGGATTTACCGTCGCAGTCGGAGTAGCCGGTTCCTTTGTGGCAGGCACGTCAGTAGCCGGCTCAGCTGTAGCGGGCTCACCGGTTGCGGGTCCGTAAGTAGCGGGCACTTCGGTGGAAGGGCCGGTGATCACAGGGCCTTCGGTCGGCTCGTCTGTTGCAGGCACTTCCGTCGCGGGCTCGTCTGTGGCCGGAACCTCAGTCTCCGGAACACCGGTAGCGGGAACTTCAGAAGGCTCCGCTTCAGTCGGAGCAGCATCCGTCACTTCCGGCGTCTGGTCGATAACGACAGGCTCCTGCGTCTTGTCTTCCGGACCTGGTTTCGTGTTATTTGTGCATCCGAACAGCGACGTTGCGAGCAGCGCCGCAGTTAAAAGCAAAATGATCGTGCGTTTCATTTTTATTCTCCTTCATCGTGATCAGTTTGTTTTTATGATCATTGTTCTCCTTGTTCTTCCTTCTGCCGGATCGTCCAGACGATCGTTACGGTATCGCTCACCTGGATGCTCTCCGGTTCGATGTCAATATTGTACCCTCCGGCCATATCGGCGCTCTCGTTCCGGGCCATCATCATTTTCGCCATCGGACGGACAACGAAGTCGGGTTCTGCCATCGAATAATTGATCGACAGCACGCGTCCGAGTTCGACTCCCGACGCTTTTGCGAGCACTTTTGCTTTGGCTTTCGCGTCCTTCACCGCCGCGCCGATCAGCTTGTTCTTAGACGCTTCCTTGTCCTTCACCGTGTAGCTCAGGCTGAATTCCGGCGTTAGTCTGGAATTCGCCAGCGCATAGAGCACGCGGCCAAGGAACGCGTTGTCCGACGGGAATTCGATCTTCATGCTGTGGTAAAACTCGTAGCCGATAAGGCGCTGGCGGTAGATTTGGTCTTCCTGATAGCTCTCGTAGCGCGGATCGACGCGGAAATTAAGCGTTTTCAGCTCGTTTCTGGCGAATCCGAGCTTTTCGAGCAGGTCTTTCAGCGCTTCGGTGTCTTCTGCGCTCCTGCGCACCGCGTCCGCGTATTCTTTTTCCGGGCCGTGGAGCGTAATATCGATTCTGGTCGTATCGGGCGTCAGGCGCAGCATTCCGGTGCCGGTCACCTTAACTGTCGAAAGAAATCCGCATCTGTTCTTTTCTTTTTCAGCCATGCTTATCTTCCCTCCTGTGCGAGTATTTCATAGATATCTTTAATGCTGTCGAAAACGTAGTCCGGTTTGCGTTTCGCCGGGGCGGCGTCAATGTCCGCCAGCGTCGTTTCGCCGGTCAGCACGCATACGGAAATGACTCCCGCGTTGATCGCGGACAATATATCCGTGTTGAGTCTGTCGCCAACGACCGCGACTTCGCACGGAAGCAGGCCGTACTTGTCCATCACCATCTGGATCATGCACGGATTCGGTTTGCCGGCAACAAAATCCGGTCTCCTGCCCGTTGCCCCCTCGATCAGCAGCATCATCGCGCCCGCGTCAGGCACGGAATGACCGGGCCGCATCGGGCAAACCATGTCCGGATGCGTTGCCCAGTACGCTACGCCGTCGGTCAGGTAGTCGCACGCGATCCTGAGTTTTTCGTAAGTGAGCGTCATGTCGAAGCCGAGGACAACGTAATCGGGTCTTTTTTCGGGTTCTTCGTAGTAGTCGTCGATCAGTTCGAATCCGGAGCGCCTGAGGTAGTCGGCGAGCGGCGGCGTCCCGAGCAGGTAGATGCTCGCGCCCGGTTTCGCTTTGTTAAGGTTATACACGAGCGCCTGGGCGGAGGTGCAGAAGTCGTCGTCCGCAGCTTCTATTCCGATCCTGTGCAGTTTTTTTACGTATTCTACCGTGTCCTTTGAGGAGTTGTTCGTGATGTATATAGCGCGTTTTCCCTGTTTTTTCAGTACGTCAAGGAAGTCGAGCGTTCCGTCGAACAGCGTGGTGTCAAGGTATATCGTTCCGTCCATGTCGAGCAGAAAATATTTGACGTTTTTTAGCGCCTTCAGGTCTTTATCATTTCGCTGCATTTCTTTTGCCTCCGCGCTTCACCTGGCGCGCGTTCTTCTTAGCCGCTTCCTGTGCCTGTTTTTCCGCCGCTTCCCTGGCAGCCCGCGCTTCCCTTTCCCGCGCGAGTTTTTCGCTCTTTCTCCAAAGCACGATCGTCCTTCCTACTACCTGTATGACGTCCGCTCCTGTCTGTGCGGCCAACGTCTCCGCCGCAGTTTTTGCGTCGTCCGGGCAAGTCTCGAGTGCTTTGATTTTTATGAGTTCTCTGGCTTCGAGCGCGTCGTCGACCTGTTTCACCAGGTTTTCTTCTACGCCGCCTTTGCCGATCTGCAGTATCGCCTGCAGCGTGTTCGCTTCTGCTCTGAATAATGATCGCTGTTTACCGGTCATGATGAGTTTTTATCTCCTTTTCTGGAATATTCGCTTCCACCACGAATTTTAAGGCATGCCTTCGGATTTGTCAACGAGGAAGGGCGGCTAAAGTGAATACGTTCCTACTTTGAACTCTTCGTCTCGCCTCAAGGCGGCGTCAAATGAGCGTGAAAATGGGACAAAATCGCTCAAACTCGGAGTTTTGTCCCATTTGCAAAATGGGCACCGCTTCAGGGCGGCGTCAAATGAGCGAGGAAATGGGACAAAATCGCTCAAACTCGGAGTTTTGTCCCATTTGCAAAATGGGCGCCGCATCCGGGCGGCGTCAATCGAGCGTGGAAATGGGACAAAATCGCTCAAACTCGGAGTTTTGTCCCATTTGTAAAATGGGCGCCGCATCCGGGCGGCGTCAATCGAGCGTGGAAATGGGACAAATCTGCTCAAACTCGGAGTTTTGTCCCATTTGCAAAATGGGCGCCGCACCCGGGCGGCGTCAAATGAGCATGAAAATGGGACAAAATCGCTCAAACTCGGAGTTTTGTCCCATTTGCAAAATGGGCGCCGCGTTCAGGCGGCATCAAATGAGCGAGAAAGCAGAAGAATTTTAATCGGACTAGAGACTTTGTCCCATTTTATCATCAATAAACACACACGTTTGACGTCAAATACGCTTTTAACCATGAAAACCCCCAAAATTTTATATTGACAATCCCATTTACTGCCCGTTTTAAACCACCAAGCCCGATTTTTACTAAAAAATAAACACATAAAATCTTGAGTTCCTGGGACTTAAGCCCGTTGGAGCACAAAAAATATTAAATATCCAGAGATTTATCAACACATAATTACATAAAATGTCAAAATTAATACCTTGTTATCCCATTTAAAAACACAAAATATTTCCGGAGAAATATGTGGACATTTTTACTTATCCTTGGTATTATTCGTTTGTGAGGTCACTAAAATCGAGTCACATGGCACTGCTCACTTATTGACAGCATGCGTCTTTTATAATTCTAAGAAATGCCTCTCAAAAATGAGAATGAACGAGGGTTCAAAAACTAAAATGAAAGGAAGAATAATATGAACATTAAACAAATCGAGGAAAGAGAAAAAGAACTGAAAAAGATGAGAAAGTTTGTAGTCGAACGCCTAGAGAATGCGCCTGACGGAAAGCTCCGCATAAAACGTAAAAACGGCCATGTATATTATTACATACGGCATGATGCACACAATTCAAACGGTAAATATTTGCCAAGGGCAAACATAAGATTGATCCGGAATCTTGCGCAAAAAGAATATGATGAAAAAGCATTGTCGGCAATCGATGCGGAATTGTCAGTAATCAAGAGTTGCAGACGACACTGGTGCGAATTGCCCGTGACACCTGTCGAGATGGTATATGATGAAATCCCGGACGAATTAAAGGAAATGGTTATGCCATTGACCGAATCTGATAAGCTCTTTATAAAGCGTTGGAACGAATCGGAATTCGAGCAATTGAAGTATAAAGAGGAAGAAAAAAAATATGCAACCGAAAGAGGTGATCTTGTCCGATCAAAATCGGAAATGGTGATTGCAAATCTGCTTTTTAAAAAAGGAATTCCGTATCGATACGAGTGCGCTTTGCAGATATGCGGACGAATTGTTTATCCGGATTTTACGGTTTTGGATGTGAAAAAGCGTAAAGAAATATATTGGGATCATTTCGGGGTTGTAGATGATTACGATTACGCTGTTAAAGCGTTGCGGAAAATGCGTGATTATAGTCTGGCAGGACTGATTACTGAAAACAGAATTATTGTTACTGCTGAAACGTCGGATGAATCGCTGGATTCTGGCAAGATCAGTTCAATGATAAATGAGTTAGTCGCGGCATAAAGCAGCACCATCTTGGCAATTGTTTCGGCCCTTCATCACGTCAAATTATGCGGTCAATATCTTCCGGGCGCTATTTAATCGGCGAGGAAATGGGACAAAATCGCTCAAACTCGGAGTTTTGTCCCATTTGCAAAATGGAGGCCGCACCCGGGCGGCGTCAAATGAGCAAAGAAATGGGACAAAATCGCTTAACCTCGGAGTTTTGTCCCATCCCACTCTATTTAGTTATACCGCTTCTGGCCGCCGCTCGACACATCATTTCTCCCCCACTCATGCCGCAATGTTACAGCGCCTTTTTCGGGCAGTTTTTTACGCACTCCATACACAAAATGCACTCGGTGCCGTTTTTCCGCTTCCGTGAATTATCGGTCACGTCAACGTCCATAGGGCAGACACGTTTGCACTTGCCGCAATCCACGCACCGGTCCTTCCTGCACTTCACGCGGAACAGCGCAAAATAACTCATCGGCTTCATAAAAACCGTGATCGGGCAGACGTACTTGCAAAAAGCGCGGTTGTCCTTAAAAACAAACGCCAGCACGATACCGACCACATAATACAATGCATTGCCCGAGACAAACGCCCAGAACATGATACGCTCGATATTGCCAGCCTTGGCAAGAAACAGTGCCGATACAAATATGATCGACAATGCAAATGTGATATACCTGATCCAGCCGAGCTTTTTTCTGGGCTGGGAAGGAACTTTATACGGAAGAAAATCGAGCACCATTGCCGTCCAGCACGCGTAACCGCACCAGCCGCGGCCGAAGATCAGCGGGCCGAAGATTTTAGCAACGGCATAGTGGATCGTTGCCGCCTCGAACACTCCCGTGAAGAGATAGTACCAGAAACCCTCGATCTGCATATTTTCACCGCAGATGAATCCGAGGTAGATGAGCATGTACAGCCCGACAAGCAGCTGCACGACCCGTCTGGCGTACCTGTATTTTTTTATGTACAGAAACATGCCCAGCGCGATCGAGCAGCCGATATAAGTAAAATTAACGAAGTAGAAGAAATTGTCCTTGGTAAGCCACAGCGTGACGGCTATCGTTTCGAAGATCGCCAGCATAATTACGGGCGCAATATATTTTTTCAACGTTTGCCACCTTTCAAATTTGCTCCGTCTCAGTCCTCAATCGCGGCTTTTGCGGCAATAAACGGTCTTAAAACCTCGGGCGGGAATTTGGCAACGCGCTCGTACGTATAAAGGCCGTTCTGCTCCTGCTCGATATCGGTAAGCTGAGTGTAGCAAAAAGCGCAGACCTTGGGATCCGAAAGAAGCGTTGACGCCAATGCGCCGAAACGCGATATGAACTCCTGCTTATCTGCGGGACCGACGCCGTAGCCCCAGCCTGCGCCCGAATCGTTTTCCTTCCAGAGGATCCCGCCGAATTCGCTGCAGAAGTACGGCGTATCGGGGCGCCAGACGCTGACGTCTGTTACAGGTGCGTGAGGCGGAGTTTTACCTTCCGAATACGGCCTTAACCGTCCCGCAAGGACCTCGGCGTTCTGTTCATAGTCGTGGAAATCGAAAATATCCGTTCCGGAGCTGCCGTCAAGCGTTTTGTGGTGGAACCAGCCGCTCGTATCGATGACCGGGCGCGTCGGATCGAGCCGTTTGGTAAGGCGGTAGATGCCGCCCACGGTCGCGTCGCCCTTAGCCGTTTCGTTGAACGGACACCAGCCGATTATCGACGGATTCGAATAATCGCGCTCCACTATCTCGCTCCATTCGTCAACGTAAGATCCGTACACGGCGGGGTTGCAGACGTCGAAGCCCCAGTTCGCATGCTCGCCCCAGCACATATAGCCGAGCTTGTCCGCCCAGTAAAGGAAACGCTGCTCGAACACTTTCTGATGGAGGCGCGCCCCGTTAAAACCGAACGCCATTGACCGCTCGATATCCGCCCGCAGTTCGTCGTCGGTCGGGGCGGTGTAGATGCCGTCGGGATAGAATCCCTGGTCAAGGATGAGGCGCTGGAACACCTTTTTACCGTTGACCAGCAGACATTCGGGGGTAAGTTCGACGGTGCGCATGCCGAAATACGATTCGATGCGGTCGGTCAGTTCGCCGGGCGCGGTCAATTCGAGCTCGAGCCCGTACAGATACGGCCTTCCGGGCTCCCAGAGCGTTGCCCCGGGCATCGGTACGACGATCTCCGTC
Organism: Clostridia bacterium; assembly: GCA_017963755.1. GTDB lineage: Bacteria > Bacillota > Clostridia > UBA1212 > UBA1255 > UBA1255. The sequence continues at coordinate 7,057 of JAGCTF010000266.1, forward strand.
TCGCCCCAGCCTGCCGCCGCGGTCAACGTCCTCAGTGTTTTTTCTCCGTCTTTTACCGTGACGCTGAGCTTCGAGCCGGGCGCAAGATAGCGGTCGGGTCGCACGCGGACGCTCAGTTTTTCGTTTTTTACGTCAGGGGTCAGGAACAGTTTGCGCACGTAATAGCGCGGCACGTATTCGAGCCAGACGGTCTGCCAGATGCCGGTAGTGCGGGTGTAGTGGCAGCCTGCCGAATAATAATCATAGCTTTGCTTTCCCGAAGGCTGCGCGGGCGAATGAACGTCATCCTCCGCACGCACCGTGAGCCTGAAATCCGGGACCGCGGAAGTACCGGCAGCATTGACCGCCTTCTTCAGCGCGTCAGTAAGGTCGAGCTGGAACGAAACGTAACCGCCGCGATGTCCGCCGACGTACTCGTCGTTGACCCAGACCTGCGCAAAATAATCTACCGCACCGAAATGGACCAGCACCCTGCCTTTCTGAAGATCCCATCCGGCCGGGAGCGACACCTTCCGCCTGTACCAGACGCAGCGCATAAAATCTTTATTTTCGATGCCGGACAATTTACTTTCGGGGCAGAACGGGACGATTATCTCCCTGCTGTACACGGCATCTTCCCGGAACAATTTCCGCGAAACGCCGCTGTTTCCGTGGTCAATTTCAAACTCCCACCTGCCGTTCAGGTTCAGCCAGTTTTCCTCTCCCCGGTAAAGCTGCGGCCTGGGGAACTCTTTTCTCGGAATAGATTCTATCGGAAAGTTATTGCCCATAGTTATTCTCCTTTTTTACGCGTTATATCGGATCAGACAAGCCGGTAAAAGCAGCCGGATCTTACATATCGTACGTCAGATGCTTAAACGGGTCCTTCGCCTTAATATCATCTGCATTGCCGCCCAGCTCCTCGATCTCGCTGCAGATCTCCCACATCATCATCGCCGGTGTTAGCCCCTCGAGCGGTTTTATTTTTTCGCCGTTTTTAGCGCGCTCCTCGTACGAAGCATACTCTTCGTCGGAAGGCTTCTGAAGCAGCACGGCGTAGCGGCGCAGCACCGGTATTGCCCGGCTGTCACCGAATTCGCCCAGAATGAGCGCTTCGTCAAACACCTCGCGGGCTTCGGGAGGATTGTCCTTAAGCAAAGCTTTAACACGTTTTTTCAGACTGTCAAATACCGCCGTCTTTCGTTCTTCGGACATGAGTTCAGGATGAAATTTCGCGGTCACCGCGAGATTATAGCGCCGGAATTCCGGCTGTTTTTCGGGGTCAAACAGGTCCGTTAATTCTTCGAGGTCAAGGTGGCACAGCAGTACGCTTCCTATTACGTCGTGGAGCATTTCATCGTCGTGTTTTTCAAGCTGCTCGAATCCGGCTTTCGCGATCTCGACGGATTCGGGGTCTCCCGAAACTATAGCGTTGTTGAAGAACTGGCTCAGGAGCATCACTTCGTCGCTGTCCTCGTTCCAGAAAGCGCGGCGCTCTTCTCCGTAATACTTGACCGTATCCGCAGGTTCGGTGAACAGTCTGCAGCTTTTTATTGTCTGCTTCACGAACGCGTCTGCACTGTCAACGACCGGTTCCTCTCCTTCCGGAACATTGTCCATACCCTCGATCAGTTTTTTTATATCGTCGTTCATTCAATACCTCTGCTTAAATTCCTATTTATTTTTCGGTTTCGGATAAAGTATCCTGCGAAGCAGCGGGCTTTTGATCTCGCCTTTGAAGATCCTTCTGCCCGTAAAGCCCATCCAGTACCCGAACGCGGACGACGGGATCATAACGAGGCCGCCAATGACGGCGCGCAGCCACGTGACCGACGGAACGGGGCAAATTTCGCCCTTTGGCCCTTCCAGAAGCCGCATCAGCCAGTAGAAAGGCATGTATACGGCGAGGCGCAGGTAGCCGTTGAGCGTTTCGATAACAAATTTCGGATGGTGTACTATAACGTATTTGTTGGCAATAACGATTACCAGAAAACCGGCCGCGGTGACAACGGCGTACGCGAGCGCCGCACATACGAGCCCTTTAAGCCCGTACCGCGCGTGATCGTACGGCTGCCTGTCTTTTTCGCCGAAAGAGTGCATAAGCTGGTAGCAGACCGTCACGTAAACTATCGTAACGATCAGCGACCAGATGCTCAGGCTGATGTCGGGGTCAATATATCCGATCAGTACTATTATGATCAGCGGATACGCGGCCCAGGCGATGACAAGGGCCATAAGGTAGCTCAGCAGGCACGTTCTCATGCCTTTCAAGTGTGTAGATATGTTTTTCATCATGGCCTTCGTCACCTCCCCGTTCTGTTGTTTTTAGATGCCTTCGCGCGATATTTACATCGGCGCTTTGATGCGTATTACCTTTACGTCCGGAGCTGTTTCGGGCAGATCTCTTACGCCGATCGCGATCAGAGTTTCGATCTGTCCGTTCAGAAGCATCTCTTTCTGTTTGTCGGAGATCACGTTGATGCCCGCATCTTTAAGCATCTGCGAAGTTGATCCGTAAGAATTATCGGCAATAAATTTTTCCGCTTCAGGTGTTCCTTCGCCGAAATTATGCCTTATGGCAAATCTGCGGCTCTCTTCAAACGCCTCGGGAACTTTTACCGTTTCCTCCGCGGCAACGAATCCGCTCATATTATACTGCTGGAATATGATATCGATCGCTTCGATCGTGCTCCAGCGCACCATAGGCGATACGAGGACTCCCGTAAACGGCGACGCTTCGTCGAAGGCCTTGTAAAATTCGCGGTCAATATCCGTGGTCATATATTTAGGCTGTTCAAACCGTCCGAGAGCGCACAGGACGTGGCCGTCTGCGCCTTCTTCGGGCAGCACCCTCGTCAACGCGGTCCCGCAGGTCGCTACTCTTATGCGGCAGCCGGCCGGACACATGCGGCAAGTTTTCTTTTCTATGCGTTCTTTTACGGGCACCTGCTTTTTAAGCTGCTGCTTTTCGGTAAGCGCTCCGGTCGGGCAGACGCTCACGCACAGGCCGCACGACAGGCAGTCCGTTTCAGACAGCGGCAGTCCCATTTCGGGCTGCACGATCGTGTCGAAACCGCGCCCGACGAGTCCGAGTATCGTTTTACCGGTGATCTGCTCGCAGGCTCTCGCGCACAGGCCGCAAAGGATGCATTTGTCCGTATCGCGAATGAAGTATTCGCTTTCGAGCCTCAAATTACGGTCATGACGGAAGCCGTCAAGGCGCTCCGGATGGATGTCGTATTGTCCGGCGTATTTTGCGAGTTTGCACTCGAAATAATCCATACAGCCGCACTCAAGACAGCGCATTGCCTCCGTCTTCGCTTCTTCCGCGGTATATCCTTTTGCAAATTCCGCGAACGTGCCGCGCCTTACTTCGGGAGCGTCTTCCGCCATTTTTACGCGCTCAGAAGGCTCTTCAAGGCGGTGCGCATAGAGTTCTTTTATCTTTTCGTCGCTGAGTTCGCGGTGAGACCTGAACGGCTTCCTTGCCGCAGCTGCTTTATCCACGGTGCCGGTCTTAAGGTATTCGTCTACCGCTTTCGCGGCTTTCTGCGCTTCGGCGATCGCTGCCACAGCGATCCCGGGGCCCTTATTCGTAACGTCTCCGCACGCGAACACGCCTTCCAGATTCGTTTCGAAAGTGTTTTCATCGGCGACAACGGTATTCTTTCGCGTGAGTTCCACTCCGTCCAGTCCGGCCGGGTCAACGCCCTGTCCGATCGCCATTATTACGGTGTCAACGTCGATATATTCGAACGCGCCTTCCACCGGCACCGGAGAACGTCTTCCGGAGGCGTCCGGCTCTCCCAGTTCCATTATCTGGGCTTTCACCGTCTTAACGCGCCCGTCCTCTCCCGCAATGAGCTCCGCGGGATTGCACAGGAATTTGAACTCTACGCCCTCTTCCTCGGCTTCCGTGATCTCTACCTGCTCGGCGGGCATCTCCGCGCGCGTTCTGCGGTAGATCGTGTATACTTTCTCGGCTCCAAGCCTGACCGCGGTCCTGCAGGCGTCCATAGCGGTATTTCCGCCGCCGCAAATCGCGACTTTCTTTCCGATCTCCGGCCTTCCGCCGAGGGCAACTTCGCGCAAAAAGTCGATTCCGCCTACTACGCCTTTAAGGTCTTCGCCGGGCACACGCATCTTGCTGCTTACCCACGCGCCTATCGCGATGATGACAGCGTCGTACTCCGAGCGCAGTTCTTCGAACGTGATATCTTTTCCGATACGCACTCCTGTACGGATCTTAACGCCTTCGTCCTCGAGCGTTTCTATTTCAGCTCTGAGTACGTCTTTGGGCAGGCGGTATTCAGGAATGCCGTAGCGCAGCATTCCGCCGGCCTCAGGCATTGCCTCAAATACGGTCACGCCGTGATTTTTTCCGGCGAGCACAGCCGCTGCGGTAAGTCCGGCGGGGCCTCCGCCAATGACGGCAACTTTTTTACCGGTGTAGCCGCGTTCGGGCATATATTTAACGGCAGCAACTATTTTAGAGGCAAGTTTTTTATCTCCGGCAAAACGTTTGAGCGCGGCAATAGATACGGGTTTGTCCAGTCTGCCGCGGCGGCATTTTTTCTCGCACGGATGCGGACATACGCGTCCGATCGAAGCGGGCAGCGGGATCTTATCCTTTATCAATCTGTACGCTTCATCGTATCTTTCGTTTGCGATCAGTCCCACGTAGCCCTGGCAGTCCGTTTCTGCCGGGCAGGCCTCCATACAAGGCGGGCGGCAGTCGCCGGTGTGGTCGGACATCAGCAGCTCGAGCGCGAGCTTCCGGGCCTGGATCGTTCTGGGCGTGTCCGTATAATACTCCATGCCCTCGGTACGTGCGTTGACCTCGGTCGAACAGGAGCGCAGGAGTTTTCCGCCGCCCTTGGCCTCGATGACGCACATTCCGCACGCGCCGTACGATTTGATTTTAGGATCGTGGCAGAGCGTAGGGATCTCTATCCCGTAGCGCGCGGCTACGTTGACGATCATTTCGCCGGGTTCGGCGCTTACTGTAATATCATTGATCTTGAATTCAATACTCATTTAAAACGCCTCCCTGCTCATTCTTTTACTACTGCGCCGAAACGGCAAGTGTCGTAGCAGCTGCCGCATCTGATGCATTTTTCCGTGTCGATGGCGTGAGGTTCTTTGACCTTTCCGCTGATGGCTCCGGTCGGGCACTTTCTCGCGCACGCCGTACAGCCGCGGCATTTTTCCGGATCGATCGCGTACCTGACCAGCGCTTTGCACGCGTGTGCGGGGCAGCGTTTTTCTTTGATGTGCGCGTCGTATTCGTTTCTGAAATAACGTATAGTCGTGAGCACCGGGTTCGGAGCGGTCTGACCGAGTCCGCAAAGCGCACCGTCTTTGATGGTCCGGCAGAGTTCTTCGAGCAGCTCCACGTCTCCTTCGCGGCCTTCACCGTTAACGATCCTGGTGAGGATCTCGAGCATGCGCTTGGTGCCCAGGCGGCAATGTATGCATTTTCCGCACGATTCTTTCGTGGTGAAGTCAAGGAAGAACCTTGCCATTTCGACCATGCACGTGGAGTCGTCCATTACCACCATACCGCCGGAACCCATTATAGCTCCGGTCGCGGACAATTTCTTGTAGTCGATCACGGTGTCAAGGAGTTCTTTCGGTATGCACCCTCCTGACGGGCCGCCCATCTGCACCGCCTTGAACTCGCGTCCGTCGCGGATCCCGCCGCCGATGTCGAAAATGACGTCGCGCAGCGTCTTGCCCATTGGTATCTCGACGAGTCCGCCGCGGCGGATCTTTCCTGTGAGTGCGAACACTTTCGTGCCTTTGCTGTCTTCTGTCCCGAGCGCCGCGAATGCCTCGCCGCCGTTCAGGAGTATCCAGGGCACGTTTGCGAAAGTTTCAACGTTGTTGATATTAGACGGCTGCTGCCAGTAGCCTTTCTGCGCCGGGAACGGAGGCTTCAGTCTGGGCATACCTCTCTGGCCTTCGAGCGATTCGATGAGCGCCGTTTCCTCGCCGCACACGAACGCGCCTGCGCCTGCTTTTATGCGAAGGCGGCAGGAAAAACCGGAGCCTAAAATATTGTCACCTAAAAATCCTGCTTCTTCCGCCTGAGCGATGGCTTTTTTCAACCTGATGATCGCCAGCGGGTATTCGGCTCTTACGTATACTACGGCTTCTGTCGCGCCTATTGCGTACGCGCCGATCAGCATGCCTTCGATCAGGTTATGCGGGTCGCTCTCGATGACCGCACGGTCCATGAACGCACCGGGATCGCCCTCGTCCGCGTTGCAGATCAGGTACTTGTTCCCGGTCTCGCTCTTCGCTTCCCTTGCCGCGTTCCACTTGAACCACGTCGGGAATCCCGCGCCGCCTCTGCCGGCAAGCCCCGATGTTTTTATCGTATCGATAACTTCCTCGGGTTTCATTCCGAGCAGTACTTTTTTCAGTGCTTTGTATCCGTCGGCGTCAACGTATTCTTCGATGCTTTCGGGATTGATCCGGCCGCAGTGGCGGAGCGCGATCCTCGTCTGTTTCTCGAGGAACTGTTTGTCCTCTTCCGCAGGCTCGTACTTCGAAAGAGCGTCGTTGTCAATGCTGTCGTTCGCGATCGCTTCCGCAAGCAGTGCGGCAAATTTCGCGTCGGTGCGGCAATACATTTTATGTGTGCGGCCGGAATTGTCCTTGCCTCCGCTTACGTAAACGTCAACGATCGGCTCTAAATAGCACATGCCTATGCAGCCGGTGATCGTAAGCCTTGCCGCTTCCCCGCACTGCTTTTCATTAAGTTCGCGCTCGAGCGCAGCGTACACTTTTCCGGCGCCCGCGGCCATTCCGCAGCTGCCTTCGCCCACTTTAATAACGTACTTACTCATTTGCAGCACCCCGCAGTTCCCGGATGATCTTCACGGCCTTTTCGGGCGTGAGCGTACCGTAAGTTTCTTCATTTATCATCATTACAGGCGACAGGCTGCAGCAGCCGAGGCAGGCAACTGTTTTCAGCGAGAACAGTCCGTCTTCGGTGGTGCCTCCGTCTTCTATATTGAGCTCGTCTTTTACTGCCGCGAGGACAAGTTCCGAGCCGTTTACGTGGCATGCCGTTCCCTGGCAGAGCATTATCAGATATTTGCCCACGGGCTTTAATCTGAACTGAGTATAGAACGTGGCGACGCCAAGTACTTTCGCGGGTTTTACTCCCGTGCGCTCAGCTACGTGCCACATAACGTCTACGGGCAGATAGCCGTAAATTTCCTGCGCGTGCTGAAGTATGGTAATAAGGCTGCCGGGCATGTCGGCATACTCTTTCAGCACAGGCTCCAGGAGGCTGAGATCACTGCCTTCTTTCTGGCAGCAGCAACATTTGTCTTCCATTGTACGATCCCTCTCTTCAGCGGAACTGCTCCGCTTTTTGTTGTTCGGTCAATACCGTTCTTCCGTCTTGCTAGATTAAAAACAGGTGAAACAAGGTATCGTTCTTGTTTCACCGTTGTATAGGTCAATTGTTTTCTTCCGTTTTTTCCGTCAGATCCGTTTTGCGTAAACTGATGATCAGGTCATCAGGGATTATCCGGATCATCAGGGTTCCCGGGATCATCCGGGTTATCCGGATTGTCCGGATTATCGCCGCCCGAATTATCTACGACTTCGATCTCGTACGTCGCTGAGAAGCCTTCGTAAGTAACGGTCAGCGTCTTTGTCCCCGCCGATGAACTGTCGAAGCCGCTCACCATATCCGCGGTCGCTTCGACGGTGTCTTCGGTATCGTTAGATTTTTTAACCGTTATTGTAAGCCCTGAAACATCCAGTTCGTCGCCTACGTTATACGATTTCTTTACGGAATCAGTATTAAGCGCTATTCCGGTGATCTCGACTTCGGGAGGAGTGGTCTCCAGGATCTCAACGTCAAACGTGTCAGTAAATCCTTCGTACGTCACGGTCAGCGTCACGGTGCCTGCGGCGGAACTGTCGAAGCCTGTTACCATATCCGCGGTCACGTCAACGGTCTCTTCGGTGTCGTCAGATTTCTTTACGGTGATCGTTAATCCGGAAACGTCAAGCTCGTCGCCGACGTTGTACTCTTTCTTCGCGCCGTCTGTGTTCACAGAAATACCGGTGATCTCGACCGCAGGAGTATTGTCAACGACTTCGATCTCGAACGTATCGGTGAATCCTTCGTAGGTTACGGTAAGCGTCACGGTGCCTGCGGCAGAGCTGTCGAAGCCGGTCACCATATCAGCCGTCGCGTCAACGGTCTCTTCAGAGCCGTCGGACTTCGTCACTTTAATGGCAAGTCCGGTGACGTCAAGTTCTTCGCCAACGTTGTATTCCTTTTTCACTGGATCAGTCACTGCGGCAATTCCGGTAATAGTCACCGGCACTTCAGTAGGAACTTCTGTAGGTACTTCAGTCGGAACTTCGGTGGGAACCTCGGTAGGCACTTCAGTCGGAACAGGCGTCACACCCTTGGTAGGAGTAGGAGTGGCAGGAATATCCGTAGCGGGAACCGCTGTAGGCGTTGCCGTCGCGGGAACGGGAGTGACCTCGGTGGGAACTTCCGCGGTAGCGGTAGGAACGTCAGTGGCAGCTTCTATAGGCGTTACCGCCGGTTCATCCGTAGGTACGGCGGTCGCTTCTCCGCCTTCGGGAGTCGAGGTGGAAATAATAGGAGCCATAGTAGGCGTGTTGTTCTTATTCTTCGAATTCTTGTAGAATTTTACGCCGAGCACTACGAACAGGATTATGATAACGATGCAAAGCAGGAATACGACTACAGCGGGCCAGATCTGGGAATCGTTTCCGTCTCCGCCGCCGATCCCGAGGAACGCCTTTATGCGTCCGATGAATCCGCCGCTCTTCTTTTTCTCGATCTCATCATTCGGATCGAGCGTTTCGTTTTCACCGCTCTCGTCATGTACGAACAGGCTGCTCTTATCGGTGCTGCGGGTGCTGGCCGCCCTTGACGCCGCGTCGGTGCGTGCGGCGGTGCGTCGTACGCTTGAATCGGCTCTGGCCGGAGGAACGTTGTCGTCTTCAACACTGCGGTCGATCCCGGCAAACATTTCTTCGAGGTCGTCTTCGGTAAGTTTTTCGTGGCGTGCGCTAGGTCTGTCGGCAACTTTCACATCGTCGTCGTTCGCGTTTTCGTCAAACGAGAAGTCAAAGAAGCTGTCGCCGTTGTTTGCGGCTGCGCTTCGTCCTGCACCGCGGTCGCGGGCAATATCGTTAAAGTCTTCGAACACGTTTTCCGACGCTGCTCTGGCTTCGGACGCCGCATTGCGAGCTGCGCCGCGTGCAGCCATTCCGGCGGCCGCTGCTCCTGCCGCTGCTGCCGCTGCCGCCGCCGAAGCAGATGCTTCTTCCTTTGCTTCTTCAGCAGCGCGCTCAGCACGGGTCTCTGCGTCTTCTGCGGCATTATCCGCAGTTTCTCTTATATCATCAGCCGCCTGACGGGAAGCGTCAGCTATATCATCGGCGGCGCGTGTAACATCTTCTTCCGCTGCATTTGCAGCACCTGCGGCCGCTATACCTGCAGCGGCGATCCCGGCCGCTGCCCCCGCAGCTGCTCCTTTCGCCGCATCGGAAACACCGTCTGCCGCTTCAGCCGCATTATCCGCCGCCTCATCAGCGCGCGCTTCCGCGGCAGCTTTAACTTCATTGACCGCAGAGACTGCCTGGGCAGTTCCGGCTGCGACGGCACCCGCTGCCGCTCCGGCTGCTGTACCTGCTGCAGCTGAAGCCTTGCCCGCGACACCCGCTGCTTCGAGCTCATCGGTATTAAGCGCCTGTACTGCTACGAGTGTCGTATCGTCGGAAAAACCGCCTTCTGCGACCGTAGACATAAGTTTATCAACGATCTCGGCCACGGTCTCGCAGCTTCTTACAGCGCTCTGCATCTCGTCGTGCGTTATATTTTCATAAAACGCTCTGCTGCAGATAAGGAATACGTCTCCGGGCTCCGATTTCATCTCGAAAATAGCCGGAGCGAGCGGATTTTCAGAATTATGTACGCCGAAATACTGCGTAAGTTTGTGGCGCTTCGGATGGGAGGCTGCGCGTTCAGGTGTGAGAAGATTAAGATCTACCATCTTCTGAGCCTGAGTATGGTCTTCAGAGATCTGTCTGAGCACTCCCCCGCGGTAATGATATATTCTCGTGTCGCCCAGGTTTGCGGTGACGATCTTTCTCCCTTTAATGCATACCAGTGCGAGCGTAGACTGAAGATTCCTGGCCTTCTCGCCTACTGCATTTATCCTCGCCTTTACGGCATTGTTCGTAGACTGGATGTAAGCGCTTACGAAAGCGGCGAGGTCAACGTTTGCCGTCGACTGCCCCGTCTGCCTCATCGAGGTGAGTTCGTCAACTTTTTTGCTGTGATATTTGAACAGATTTTTCACGGCAATAAGTGACGCTTCGTCCTGATAAAGATCGGCGCCGTATCCTTCGCTTACCGCGTAGATCTGAAGGCCTTTCTGGTCTTTTTTCTGGGTAAGCAGTATCTGAGAAGAGCAATATTCCTCAGTTATGTATTTTGAATTAAGGTAGAAGTTGTTGCTGTTATAGCTTTTCTTTTTGCCGGGGCAGGTCGCCGCCGCAGCTCTGTATACCATTTTTCAACGCTCCTTTTTTCTTGCGCAAATTGGAGTAAAAGCCGGGTTCCGATATGGGATAAACCGACATATTGCATTATAGCACGAACCGGGAGGCGGTGGCAAGTAAAAATGAGCCGATTTCCGCGCTGATTTCCGCGCCCTGCCCCCGTTTCCGCCATTTCCGCCAACAGTTGACGCGCCATTTCCGCCAACAGTTGACGCGCCATTTCCGCCGGCTCTTTTCCTGGTTCCGTGAAATTTGGGAGGAGTGGCACACGTTCTACAATTTGGGCAATTTGTGTCACTCTGAAAACACCGCCTGAAAAACAAAAAATGAGATCCAGGCGGTGTTCTGCGCCCATTTTCCGCCGGGAGACGGCGCCCTCACTCTGAAAACACCGCCTGAAAATTAAAAACTGAGATTCAGGCGGTGTTTTGCGCCCATTTTTCGACGGGAGACGGCGCCCTCACTCTGAAAACACCGCCTGAAAATTAAAAACTGAGATTCAGGCGGTACTTTGCGCCCGGCTCGCGGCCGAAGACGGCTATTACCGCCTCGGCTCCGTCGAAGTGCGTTGATCTTCTGAAATTGA
>JAGCTF010000267.1 GCA_017963755.1 Clostridia bacterium
CTCATTTACAGCATGGGCGGATATAGAAAGGTATCCGATACCGCTGTATCAAAAACCGTTCTGCGGCGCGAGCTACAGGGTGAGCTCACGGTCTACGTGACGAATTCAACAGGGACCGCCAGGCCGGAAGTCGTCGGCAGCCTCACGTCCGGAGGCGATGAGCTGACGTTCAGTTTTGCCAGAAAACTGGAGTGGCACGACGATACGATGGCGGCGTTAGGGGCGAGGGGTATCACCGAAGCGACATTTACTTCCTCCGATATAACATCAATCACTATGAAGTCATCTTCCCGTGTAATGCAGGGCGGCGAAGTCAAAACGCAGCAGGATTCGACCGAGGTCTTCGGGCAGGATCCCGGAACCGTCTTCGCGCCGCTTGACAAAAAACCGGTGATCACGATCAGTTTTTCCGATTAGGAAGAGAGGAGGAGTAACCCGGGATGAAAAAAACTGTTGTTTTTATGATCATATGTCTTATTTCTGCGGTGTTTCTGCTTACATCGTGCGGCATCGCTATACCCGGATTCTTCGTTGATGACGACCCGCCTTTGACGAGAGAAGAAAACACCGGTGAGGCGATTCCGGATTTTTCTTCGATCATGGTCGGAAACGGTAAGACCGACACGGTATGGGGCTTGCAGGATCCCTCGGCAAGACAGCAGATAATCGATTCAGCGAAAGCGGACGGGTATGACGTTTCGTTCGGCAATGACGGAAGTATGACCGTGAAGGATAAAGACGGAACGGTTTTTGTGCAGGGTCCCGACGGCACCTGGACGATGCAGGGAGAAGAAGGGCAGAGCACCCAGCTTGGCGGCAATTGGCCCGACAATGAATTCACAAAGCTTGTGCCGAAGCCCGATTTCAAGCTTGCGGGAGCGTCAACTTCCGACGACGGATTTTCCGCCGCGTTTCAGTCTGTGAGCGTAGCTGAGATAAAGGCTTACGCCGAAAAGGTCAAGGCAAAAGGATTTACCGTTGACGCTGCGGAAGAAGACCAAAACGTTTACGGAGTTGTCGTCTACACTTATGCGGCGTATAACGCAAGCGGGTATCGCGTTCAGATATCTTTTGCATCGGGGACGGGCGGTATCACGATCAGCAAATAACATAAAACGGGCTGTCGCAAAAGCGTATTCTGCGACAGCCCGTTTTTATCTGCCGCAGGTTCTCCTGCATCGGCATACGGAGATCTCTCCGCACAACGATCTCCTCGGATCGGTTGTGAATGTTGTTCATCCGCTGAACTTACCATAACTAATCATTTACCTATGTACGCACCGCAGGTTTTTTCTGCGGTGCTTTCTTCCTGCGGGGATAATACTCTTCATAATGGCTGGACGGCTAATGCTCATCTAAAAGCAGAGAATGGCCTTGCTATTCTTGGTTGAATCGAGTATTATATAAATACATTTATCCACAGGGATTCCCCTTCTTGTTATCAACGCTGATAACAAAATGATAACAGAAGGGGTGATAGGCTGGATAATATGGATAGATCAAATAATCAAAGGAACTGTGAACAGGACGAACAATAATTCCTAAACGGAATCAGTTAAGTCCTGTCGAGTGGGAATAATTATGACTAATTTACATCTTGATCGAAACGAAATGAATGCGGGGTTGTTCGTTAGCCTTCATGATGTCACGATCAAAAAAATCCTTTGCCAACGCAATGGGTTCACGCTTGTTTTGGAAGATGGTTTTTGTGTCGTTAAAGCAGGGATAGTCTTCCACCCAGTTAATTGTAGAGTAAAAGTGTCTGGAGTGCATTGCAATGACTATAACTGTCGTGTGGTATATGGTAAGCCTTCTGCTAGAGGGGAGATGTGTTGGTCATACCCGATTTCTTTAAGAGAATTAGCCACCTTTCTCAAAGAACAAGACACAGTGGTGCAACTTTATCAAGAAAAATATGATGTCGAAGGACTTCTGTGGAGAGCCAATCTTCCTTGTATTGACGATATAGGTGGTAATCTATGGAGACATATCGTCATTGAAAGTCATGAGATACCTAAAATCGAATATTTCGGAGTGATAGAAACACAAGAATGAGAAGCGTAGTGAACCGCAAGTTGCTGACAGTAATGTCAGGGAGGGAGGAAGCGGTGTAGCAAAGCTTATAAATGCCAATCTGAAAGTGAGCCACTTTGACGTGCTCCCCCAAAACTGATCCACTCGCAATTAGAGTCGACTCATGGTATAACATATTCCAAGCATCTGTTTTCGGAACCACTTGCTATGTTCGCTCCCAGTGTGGTATGGACTGGTATAGAAAAGTATTAGTGGAGTGAGCAGCCTCGCGGCCACGAAATGGCCACGAGTCAGTTCCGAAACAGACGAAAGAACCGAAAACAGCACCGTTTTCGGCCCTCTCTGGGGTGTAAAACGTGTGAATACACTCTTTCCCGGAGCATTTAACACCTCGCAGACCCCCTGGTAGAAGAGTGGGAGTAATACACTTCAGTATTTTGAAAAGTGCTGGATGGTCAGTAATGGCTTGAAACAGCAGGCATTCCGCAGAATACCTGCTGTTTCTTGTTATCAACGCTGATAACAATTTGATAACGTTTTGACAACGAAAAAAACATGAAAAGAACCAAGTGAAGTCTCCTGATACGATATGGCAGAGATAATGATTATCAATCATGAATTTTTTTTTCTTTGCGCATTGATTTTCGCAGAGACATCATATATAATTATTTTGCTAATCTGCGAAAGGAGCGTAAACCAATGATTAACAGAGAGGTTATCCGCTGATTAACTGAATAAAGGCGCATAGCGTGATCGAAGGGGACACCCCTCTGTTTTAGTGCGCCGTTTTAAGTAACTTTCGGATAGTGGGAACCGCAGGACGCAGCCACGACGGGAGCTGCTTCGCTGCGGTATTCTTGCGCCTGTTTTCAGCAGCCGCCATGATACAGGAATAATTCACGCTAAAACATATGATCAAGGAGAAAAACTTATGATAATCAAACTGGAACCTATCAATGATGATAATAGAGAAGCGGTTCTGGCCCTTTCCGTGCGGGAGGACCAGCCCTTCGTCGCGCCGAACGACTATTCACTGAAGGAAGCGGAGGAAACGAATAAAGAGCAACCCGGCACTGCGCGTCCGTTCGCGATCTATGCGGACGACAGGCTGGTCGGCTTTTGTATGTTTGCCTTTGATCCGGAAGGGAAAGATCCGGATGACCGCTACTGGCTCTGGCGCTTCATGATTGACAAGAACGAGCAAGACAGGGGCTGCGGCCAGGCCGCCCTGCAGGAGATCATTCGCTATTTCAAGGCCAACGGCGCGGATATGCTCTACCTGTCCACCGAGCCGGAGAACGAGCGGGGCCTGCACGTCTATCACAAGGCCGGCTTCCGGGAAACCGGCGTTATCGAGGATGATGAGGTCGTTTTGATGCGGATGCTGAAGGGCCCACACAAGACGATCAAAGAGTTTTACGGCGTTGATGTGGATAAAGCTATGCACCTCAGTAGGAAGAAGGGATACGGTGTCAGCATCGCTGTTCACGACAGCGACGGGGATTTTAACACCTACTGCTCCGGCAGCGGTCGCTACGGCGAAGACTTCCCGGTGAATCCGGATATGCTGTTCCAGGCGGGTTCTGTATCGAAACCCATGTTCGCTCTGACTCTGCTGCGCTACGTGGACAAGGGCCTCATCGACCTTGACGCGGATCTCTCCGGCGTGGTGCCGGAACTCGTCAAAAAAGGCCCGGTGAGCTTTGCCGCCCTTTTGAGCCACACGGCAGGCTACAACCTGCATGGCTTCCC
>JAGCTF010000268.1 GCA_017963755.1 Clostridia bacterium
GGGAAGGCAGGCAAGTTAAAATGCTATTGTAAGGAGAGGAGGTGTGACGATGACCGTCAGACAGAAAAAGAGGGCGATGATATTGATCATTTGCCTTACACTTTCGTTATTATTAATAGTTTCAGTAACATCATGCACGAAACATCCACAAGAAAGCGGTAATAAGATGGAAGACGACATTTCATACAAATACAGTTTTTCTTCGAACGATTTCACTTCACTCCAGGGATTTAAAGAAGAGAACGGTATCCTGAGCCACACCGGCAGAGAAAAGTCCGTCCTTAAAACAAAGTCCGTTTTCGGTCAGAAACAGGCTGCGTACCGTATGGACGTTAAATTCGGAGAAGACGGCGTTTGCGGAATCCTTTACAGGGCGCCTGAAGGCGGCGCGAACGATACGAACGTTTTTATGATCAGTGAAGGCGGAAAATACGCCGGGATTCGTATGCTGGAGTCTAAAGACGTCGTGTCATACGGACAAAACATAAAAGCCGAACCGGGACAATGGCACGCGCTGAAAGTCGTGCTCGACGGCTCGTACGGCGAATTTTATATTGACGGCGAACTTATGCTGAGCAGATGCGATATTGCCGCCGGAGACGGTTATATCGGGTTTATGGCGCAGAACGACGTCGAGATCAGGAACATTAAGTTCGATGATTCTCCGGCTAAGGCAGCGGATTTTGATGCTCTGCTCAAGGCGGCGGCACTTAAAAGAAGCGGAAACGACCGGTTCGGCAGCAGGAAGTTCGAGTATTATCAATGCGGGCTGGGCAAAACAAATCTGTACGTCGGCACCGACGGATTTACCTCTCCCGAATCGTACGCATTGAGGCCTGGCGATATCCCCGATTACAACTTTGACCCGATGCTCGTGTACGATTACTGGTGGGACGGCACGACGAGACTCGCACCGTTTTCATTGTCCGGGGGCTACAGCTGCGAAGGAAAAGTGTACGCCGGAACGACGGGAGACGGCTGGAGCCAGAGCCTCGATATAGCGAACGGTACAGTTACGACTGAACTTGAATGCTCCGTAAACGGTCAGACGGTTAAGTCAGTAAGAAGCGTATTTGTGACGGAAGACGGTACGGTCTGCTACGCGATAAGCAGCGACACCGGGCTGCCATTCGTGTTCAGTATCGCACCAAGGCAGGAAGGATATAAAGTATATCAATACGAATACGATAAGATAAAAGAAGGGCAGTATACGGTCACGTACGAGAACGCTAATGACGCTCTCTGCGCTTCCGCCTTCCTGGCTACGGACAATACAAATAAAGCTTATCTGGCCGTTAAAGCCGCGGCCGAGAACGGCAGCGTGGTATATGACGAAAATGCTGGTACTGTGACGGTCAACGCACCTAAAAACAGCACGTTCTATATTTTCGTTTCACCTGCGTCCGACCTTTCGCCAGACGGCAATAATTCACTTGATCTTGTTAGAAAAGCTGCAGAAAGTTACGAAAACTGCCGCAGGCAGACAGACGAATGGTGGTCGGATTTCTGGAGCAGAGGCAGGATCTCGATCCCGGACAAAGGCCTTTCGATATGGTATTTACGCTCGCAGTACTACCAGGCTGCGGCGCTGGCAACGGCGAGAGTCCCGGCCGGATGTTTCAGCACTAATATTGACGGCTTCTTCGGAAACATCTGTTTCGAATACGATATGATGTTCTCGATGACTTCGCTCCAGAGAACGGGACACCTTGACATTGCCGGCGACGTAGAGAACTGGGTAAAACGATATTATGATCACTCGTGCGAACTTGCCCAAAGCAGCGGCCTTTTCGGAAACGTTCCCGGAGCTTCGGTGCTCTGCGGCCTTATGGGGTACGACTGCACGCCGTGCGAGAGCTGGTCTCTTCGTGAAAACTGGCACGCTACTCACGGCGGAATGAATCTGGTTTCCTTCCTGTTCAGAAATGCTGCGTTTAAGGATGAAGATCCCGCTTTCGCGCGCAAGGTGCTCGAAACTCAGCTTAAAATGATGGAGACCGCTTTTAAATACAGCGCGTCTGACGGAGGACTGATCCACACCGGGATCTGGAATCCGACGGACGGCGATTTCTTCAGGATGGCAGCGGGCGATACGCTCCAGTCCGAATCGGCGTACTGGGCGCTTATGAAAGCGGCAGAAAACGGGATCAGTGCGCGCTCTCCAGAAGATATTTTCAGGCGCGGTTTCAACGGTCCGAACCAGGGCTCTCCGGCGCTGCTGTCGTACTACTGGCAGCCCGCGAGACCTCTTGACAGCACGTTCCTGAAACTGCTCGATTCTGTCCTTGGCGGCAGCTCGTTCGACTATCATTTCAACCGTGCATGGTGCGCGGCGCTTTGTGCCAGAGCAGGGTACGGCGAGCTCGCAGAAAAGCTCGTGCGGTCAATGCTCGATACGGATTCGGTACTGTACGACGATACGTATATGTGCGAGTCAACTTACAATCAAAGCGACTATAAACGCGCTCCCGAGCTCGGCGCTCACGGCGCGCTGGTCGATGCCATCAGCCTGATGCTCATGGACGCAGAGACGGAAAACGAACTGAGATTCTTCGCCGCTATACCTGAACAGTACGTGGAACAGGGCTGCTCATTCGATTCGTTCCTGGCGTACGGAGATCTGACGGTAAGCGGCAGCATCACCAAAGAAAAAACGGTCGCCGTGATACGAAACGGCAGCGGCGCGGATAAAACGAGGACGCTGTATCTGCGCGTTCCTTCCGGCAGCACGGCGGTATCTAAGGGAGAACTTTCCCGCGGCTGTTTTGCGAAGCTTGAAGTTACTGTAAAGAGCGGAGAAACGTTAACAGTCGAGGTCTCGGGATCCGCTTCCGGGACAGTTGTCCCCGGTGCGTTCAGCCCCGTATTTCCGGCATCCGGCGAGACCGGTATTGCCGCGAACAATGCCTCGTTCTGCTGGACGATGGCGGACAATATTTCGCACTACGTATTTAAAGTTTTCAAGGGCACCAATACTTCATCCGCTGTCATTGAAAAAGACGTGCGCGGCGTCAATTACGTTAACGGTATCAGGCTTCCTTCCGGCGGCGCCAGAACGGAATTCAGCTGGTGCGTTTACGCCGTAGATGAAGCGGGTAACGTTATTGGCGAAATGGAAGGCGGCCCCGTGAAATTTACCACGAGCGGCGAATCTCACGACGAAACTCTGTTCGGCATTTCATTCGAGACCTCCGGAGACGTTGAACTCGGAGAAGACAGTATCTCTCTTTCGATCGGCCCCGGGATGCCTTATCACCTGAACGCGGCATACTTCGAGCCGGAGCAGCAGGATAACTTCACGATCACGTTTAAAATATCTGACTATTACCCCGACAGGAATCACCAGCAGGTCGGTCTTTATATAGCGCAAACGGATAATTTCAAAGAAGAAGCGAGGATCTGGGGCAAATTCATGCGCACGTATTCTTCTGCTAACATCTATGAATTTTACGGTACGGAAGGTTCATGGTTAAACGGCGGTACGTCTCCGGACCGCAACAAGACGGACACTGCTTATATGCGCCTGGAGCTGAAAAACGGCCTCTTTACCTTCTCGGTGAGTGAGGACGGAGAAAAATGGGTCAAGATCGGTTCCGGGCAAAAACAGTTTGAAAGCGATATAGTAATTGCGTTCTCCGGAGCAACATACTCTGAAGCGGATGCGTCGGCAACGATCTCGGAGGTGACGGTCGTATATGAATAAGTACACAAACATTGCCGGAATCATAGGCAACCCGTCTTTCTACGGTGAAGGCTTCCGCGATTATTCGCCGGAAACAATGCGAACGATGCGCGAGTACGGATTTGATACCGTATTTGTCAACATCGCCTGGTCGAGGCCGTTTATTGACTCGGTCATTCCGGAGCACGTGATGGTGTCGAAAAAGTTTCCGCTTATTTCTCCGCCGGACGTAGAAGAGCGGTTCAGACTCTTTAAAGAGAGGACCGTTTCGGCAAAACAAAGCGGTATGCGTACGTTCGCGCTGTTCGGGATCCCTGAGTACCGCGATTATTCTAAACTGCCTCCGGAGTACGGGGTACTGAAAGGCGAATCGGTGAGCTCCGTCGCTCCGTTTGCTTCCGATACGTGTATCAGCAGGCCGGAGGTAATGGACCTGTACGCCGAACTGCTCGGCGGGATCGTAGAAAAAGTACCGGAACTCGACGGAATGCTGATTTACAACATCGACGAACTCGCCGACATATGCCGCGACGACAGCGATTGTCCGTACTGCAAAGGAGTGCCGACGGAAAAAAGGCTGAGCGCGTTTTTGAACGAATTGTTCGAAAGAGTACGCACGGTAAAACCGGACCTCGAAATGTGGTGGGAACCGTGGGAATTGTCAGCGGCGCAGGTGTACGGGATAATGAAAAAACTTGATCCGCGCATCGGTATCTGCTGCCATTCGACCATAAATGAAGTGTATTTTATAAACGAAGGAGACACCTGGCTCAGGCAGACCGCGCGCATGGCTAAGGAGCAGGGGAGAAAGTTCATCGTCGAACTGTTTATAGGCGGAAGCGGGGAGGATCTCGGGATAGTCGCGGGATTTCCATGCCCGGCGCTCGTATACCGTCAGATGCTGTCGTACGGCAATATTCCGGGGATCAGCGCGGTAAAAGAGTATTTCGGAAACGCCGTACCGTATTTTTCTGTCAATGAAAAGGTCTTCGCCGCGTGTGTTAAAGAACCCGAATTCCCTGAATATGACGCACTGATCAGGATAATAGCGCAAGCGTATACAGGCGCGGGAAACGCGGACAAACTGCTCGCTTTCTGGGACCTGGCCGGCAGAGCTGTCGAGATGATTCCGTGGGAGCTCAGCTGGGTGATGAGACTGTCAAATTATCCGTCTTACCATCCGGGATACTGGGGCAGAGTACCGTTCTGCGACCTTATGAGGACGCCGTGGGAAACTCCCAGCTGGCTGTCGAGCAGACGTTCGTATTACATAATTACGGAGAACACGTCGAACTATAATCACACTCTCGCACGCGACGTGAACGCACGCTTCGACATGGCGCTGGAATATATTGACGAAGCGCTGAAACTGTTCCCTGATCTCGGTTTTGACGCCGGATATGACGCCGAATTTACGAGGCAGAAAGAAGCGCTTGAGATAATCCGCTGCCAGCTGATATGCAGAAATGACCATCTGATGCTGTCAGAATGCGCCTCGTTTATGCGAGAGAACAAAGCTGCTCCGTTCGACGTCGCTGAAATTTTGCGAAGGGACAGAGAAAACGCCGAAACGCTCAAAAATATCCTGGATGATTCAGATACCCCGTATCTTAAGGACTATGATTTCCTGAGCGAATCGCTCGGCGTGATAGATGAATGCATCAAAACTTACGACGCATCTGCTGAAAGATGGCTTACCGAATATAATTTTTAATTTGGAGGATGATCAAAATGAAAAAAAGAATCATGACCGTTGCCGCCGTTATCATACTGGCAATAGCACTTATGGCCTCCTGCGGAAAAGCGCCCGCCGGGAATGATAATACCAAGACGGATCTGCCTGCGACGGCTCAGCCGACTGACGCTCCTGCCGCAACTGCCACTGAGGCTCCAACTGATGTCCCGACGGAAGCTCCGACCGAGGCTCCGACTGAAGCTCCGACCGAACAGCCTGTCGCGACCGAACCGGCCGATGCGACAGATAAACCGGACGACGGCAGCATCGACCTCGAAAAACTGATTGACGATTCGTACGGATCTGTAGAGATCAGCAGCAGCTCGATAACGCTTGACGTCCTTTCAACGTACGGGGACGTGGCTTATTTCGCTCTCGATAATTCGCAGAATTTCACGCTGTCTTTCCGCATTTCCGAATATCTGCCGGATGAGAACCATCAGCAGGTCGGAATACTTATCGCGCCGGACGTTA
>JAGCTF010000269.1 GCA_017963755.1 Clostridia bacterium
CATAAGCCCCGAAAAGGGTGCCTGTCCCCAGTTGCATAATGACGGTTGCATTCTTTACATAAAAGGTCTATAATTCGGTTGTTCGTTTCGGGGCGGGGTTTGATTCCCCACCGGCGGTGAAAGCCCGCGAGCGAAGGCGAAAAGGTATTGACCATCCGATCGCTGTAGCAGATCCGGTGAAATTCCGGTGCCGACGGTATAGTCCGGAGGAGAGAAACGAGATCAGAAACAGGAAACAGCAGGTGTGTATTGACGACACCGAACTATTCTATCCAGACTGATTTCGCCCGAAGCAATAATGCATCGGGCTTTTTTATTGACGCCTGCGAGAGGAGCAAATTGGAATGAAATCAAACAAAAATGCACAGAAGAAACGTTCGGGCGGTATGGTTTTCGTTTATTTGGCGATGTTTGCAGCACTATCGATCGTGCTGGTCTCGTTTATTCACTTTCCGTTTCCGTTTCTGCCCGGGGCACAGTTCCTCGAATACGACCCGGCAGATGTGCCCATACTCATCGGGACATTTGCGTTCGGCCCGGCTGCAGGTCTGCTGCTGACGCTGGTCGTATCGATTGTCCAGGGAATAACCGTCAGCGCAGGGAGCGGACCATGGGGAATACTGATGCATTTTGTCGCCACAGGGTCAATGGCCGCCGTGGCCGGGCTTGTATATAAAAAATTTCATTCTTTTAAGGGGGCAATTGCGGCGCTCGGGTTTGGCGCGCTGACAATGACGGTCGTAATGATTCCTTTAAATCTCATTATAACACCGATCTACACTGGTGCAAGCGTTCAATTTGTTGCCGGAATGCTTCTTCCTGCAATCATCCCGTTTAATCTGATAAAGAGCGTTGTCAATTGCATAATAACCTTTATTGTATATAAACACATTATGAAACTGATCGATAAAACTTTCTGATGCAACTGGGGACAGGCACCTTTTTTATGCCAGATTGGCTAAATAGGTGAAATTATGTTTGTCGATTAGTGTCGCTTTATGTCGATTTATGTCGATATTCAATATTTGTTAAATATTTGACTGCATCGCTGGAAAGAACGTATCTCGCGAAAAGCCATAGAAAATGACGTAACAGGGTACCTGTCCCCAGTTGCATAAGCCTTTGGAAATGGTACCTGTCCCCAGTTGCGTGACACAAGTTGCGTAAAAAAATCGACGAAAACCGTCGATTCTTGTCGAATTGTGTCGATATTTTGAATTGAGAAGACTTAGCCAAGCATTGCGATCAGCAGGCCGGCGGCAACGGCTGAACCGATCACACCGGCAACATTCGGCCCCATAGCATGCATAAGAAGGAAATTGTCCGGGCGCTCTTTATTGCCGACTTTCTGAACGACGCGGGCAGCCATCGGAACGGCAGAAACACCGGCGGCGCCAATCAAAGGATTGACCTTGCCCTTCGTAACCAGGTACATGACCTTGCCCAGGAGCACTCCGGACGCGGTGCCAAGCGCGAAAGCGATAATTCCGAGCAACAATATCCCGAGAGTGCGAAAAGTCAAAAACGCCTTGGCGGTAGCGGTCGCACCGACAGTCAGGCCGAGGCATATAACGGAAATGTTCATTAGACTTTCAGTAGCTGTCTTGACCAGTCGCTCGACGACGCCAGACTCCTTCATCAGATTACCGAGCATCAGCATGCCGATGAGCGGGGTCGCCGAAGGCACAACTAGCGCAACAACGATCGTAACGGCGATCGGAAAAATTATTTTTTCGGTCTTGCTGACAGGCCGGAGTTGCTCCATACACACAGAACGCTCTCTTTTTGTTGTCAACAGGCGCATGATCGGCGGCTGGATAAACGGAACGAGAGCCATGTACGAATAGGCGGCAATTGCGATCGCTCCCAGCAGGTGTGGCGCAAGTTTTGATGCGGTCAATATCGCGGTCGGGCCGTCTGCGCCGCCGATGATGGCAATTGCTCCGCCTTCCTGCGGGGTGAAGCCTAATAAATTGGCGCCAATATACGTTAAGAAGATTCCGACCTGGGCCGCAGCGCCGAGCAGAAGGCTGGACGGGCGGCTGATTAGAGGAGCGAAATCCGTCATTGCCCCTACGCCGAGGAAGATAAGGCAGGGGTAGATGCCAAGTTTTACGCCGAGATATAGAAAGTCGAATAGGCCGGGAGTTATCGCGGACGATCCGGCAGCGGCTTCGGCGCCTTCCGCTACAGCGCCTGCATTGCCGGCAAGCATACTCCAGTTTATGTGGCCCCCCGCGAATATTTCTTCATGAAAAACGCCCCCTGCCGGTATGTTTGCGAGCAGCATTCCGAAAGCGATCGGCACGAGCAACAGCGGTTCGAATTTTTTGGCAATCGCGAAGTATAGCAGGAGTCCTGCGATGCAAAGCATCACGAGTGTTTTCCAACCCTCGCCTGTGAAATCAGAAAAAATCGTATAAAACCCCGATTGGGTGAATAATTCTTTGATAGTTTCCCAGATCTGCATAAAAAAGTGCTCCCTCTGAGTTATTGTCAATCGGAACTGACGCGCCTAAAGGACAACAGCTTGAATTTCCTTTTTTTGCCTTCGTTTTCGTACGCGTCAATAGCAGCTGTTATGGCGGCAATTTTTTTCGGGTCGGTTCCCGCCTGCCCGCGGTCAATATCGGGCCCATCCTGTTTCTTTATTTCTGCTTTCGGGAGTTCGTTTTTTATGCGTTTTGGTTTGCGTGTGCCGCGGCCAATCGCTGACATCACAGTAATGAGCAATACTATCGCCGCAAGTACGGCAAAAACGTATGCGAGCCCGGTCAATACAGTTTGCAGCAATTTCGAGGCACCTCCCTTAAGATCAAATTGCTTTAATATTTTACCATTATATTTTCAGAGATGCAACCTCACGCAACTGGGGACAGGTACATGTTGTGTAATTAACATATTATGTAGTCATTGAAAAGGGTACCTGTCCCCAGTTGCATATTATTGAAAAAGGTGCCTGTCCCCAGTTGCGCAAAGGTGCCTGTCCCCAGTTGCGTACAGTTGCGTAGTCCCCAGTTGCGGGATTTTTACAGGTCAAATTCGACCGATTCCGAGCCGATAGTGAGGAAAAATGTTGCCCCGAAAGGATGAAAAAGGGGAGCAAGGCGCTTGATCGCGCGCTTTGTGACAAAACGGTCCCAGACCAGAAAATCGAAATAAACTCCGTCCTCGCCCGAACAAAAATCAAATAATTGACCGCTGCCGGGTTCCTCGATGATCTGGCGGAGCACACGACGCATATAGTCAATAATATCAGGCTCGGGAATTGACGCAAGGCGGATGGTCGCAGTGGCGATATCGCGATCCCAGACATATGAAAGAATACTGTCGCCGCCAAGCAGCAGGTCGAAAGTCAGCTGATCGGAGGCAGTTTCAACGAAAGAAACATTTCGAAGCTCGGCAACACCCTCAAGCTCCATCGACTTCATTGTCCGGTCCGGAAGAAGCTTTGACTTGTCGCGGATCTGGGCATCGATCATACGGTCAAACTCCTCGGGAGTCACTGTATTGCCGTCGTAAACGAGCTCTGCGGCGGGAAACATTGCCAGTTCGAGACACGCACCGCGCAGCCGGTCCTCACCGATGATCCCGCACAAGTACAAATAATTTGCGCAAAAGACGATGCCGGGCACATCTTCGTCAGACGGCAGGACATCCCCCTGACCCTCTCCGGGAAAATCAGCATCAGCCGGCATAAGCGCCGCAAGCCGGTCCTTGTCCCAATCCGCAAACACAAAAACCTGAAAACTGTCCTGCTGTTCGAGATACGTAACTCTAAGCATCGGAGGCGAAGCGGAAACATCGAGCTCCGCGACACCCGGCCAGTAGCTGTACAACCCCCGCAGGACGTACGGATAAACGGTCCAGTTTTTTTTCAGTGCAGCCGGCGCAAGCGCAACAAAATATGACGCGACCATATTCGCACACAAAAAACCGCCGCCTGTCAGCATAAGAACATAATGATGTACGGCCAGACCGTTGCTGCCGGTGTAAGTAAAACGCGAAAGGGCAGGGAACAGATAATCCGAAAAGCCGGCGCTGTCGATCATCGCCGACACCATCTCCGTGGCCTTTTTCATCTCCCCGCTGTTGATCAGCGCCTCGATCTCCGGAACCGCTTTCATAAAATCATTCCAGAAATCGTCAACAGAAAAAACGGGCTCGTAACCCGTTTTCAATGTTCCGGTCCTGCCGAACTCATCCTTTGAGATCTTGTCACGGCATTCCGACAATATAGGTGTTTCGCAGTAATAATCCTCAAGGCAGCCCGCATCACCATTATAACGGTGGCAAAACCTGCATTGTCCGTCGATCCGCTTCCTGAGAGCGCCATCGTACTCGTCACGGCTCATCATATACACCGTCGCCGGAAAAATGAAGCGCGGGTCAATATCGCGTATGACGCTCTCTTTCACGGAATTGTCCGTAAAACACGGCGGAAAACATCTTTCGCTGCTCAGCATGCTGGCGCGAAGGTCAACGATGCCGCTGCTTTTTATGTAGGCCTTCAGATCGGAAACATTGTCAGCGCACGAAGGAAACAGATAATATTCGTTTTCGTAAAAGAACGCGCTAAGTTCGATCATTCGCCGGTATACTCTTATTCTGCTTTATTGTCTTTGGCTTTCACAGGGGCTTCGGAGAACAGATACGCCATTCTTCCGAGCGGAGCCGCATCGCCGTTCTTGTAGAACGAGAAGACGTCAAGCTTTCCGTCTTCACCCAGCTGGTAGTTATCAGCCCACTTGAACTTAACGTCAAGCACGGTCTTGCCGTCGTTGTCCGCGATTCCCAGAACGTCTCTCGAGACTTCGATCATTATCTGATTTCCTTCGACCTTCATCTTCGCGGTACCGGCTTTTGTCCACGTACCGTCAGCATTGTATTTGGAGATGACCGCCTCGTTTCCGTTCGGTTTTTCAAGGTTAACGGCGAAATCATACATCTGTGCCCAAACCGCATTGCCCTCGGCGCCGCTCGAAATGAAGAGAGTCATCCAGTTATCGTCGGTCGACGGGGTAATATCTTCGGCTGTCTTTGCATAGAAATACAGATTATTCACGTCGCGAGCGGCCTTTACAGACACAAAGTCGTTGCGGCCTGTTTCGTCAACATATTTGAGTTTTCCAAAGCCTCTGGTGTTGCGCTTAACGGTATCGTTCGCATAATCCGTATATTTTGCGGTAATATCCGCGCTGTCCCACTGGTCGAAGTTGCCGTCAACGTCGATCGTTACGTTGCCGCCAACGTTCACGCGGCTCTTTATGCCTTTGTACAGTCTTATGTAATTGATCAGCTGCATATAGTAGTTGTCCCCGAACAGTCCGTTCATGGGTTCCGCGTCGCGCGAGGTGTTCGGATCGCAGCAGTCAACAAATATGACGGCGGCGTTTTTGCGCGGTGGCTGGCGCTGGGCGACCCACTCGTTCCAGCCTGTCACAGCGACCATTTCGGGGTCAACGCCGATGGCCCATTCCCACTGTTCTGCAAAGTTGTAACCGTAAAGTATGGCGTTTTCGGATGTGTCGTTCGCTCCGTTATGCCAGCTTCTGGTGCGGTCGTTGCCGCCGTACCACGCCGTGAGCGACATCGTTACAGTGGCATCGTGCTGTGCGATGGAGACGTTGACAACTTCTTTGCGTCCGTTGAGTCCGTATATCGCGCCTTCGGTCATGTTGCGGCCGAATTCCATCCACGGGAAGCCGTCGTCGTAGCGATCGTCGTTCGGCCATACAGTGTGCTTGATGCGGAAGAATTCTTTGCATTCTTCCGAGAGCGCCGGATCATCCGGGTCTCCGATGATCATCGGCTTTCCATCCCAGTTGAAGAACAGTTCTTCGATTCTGGGGTACTTGTCTCTGAGCTTTTTGCTATTGTAGATCTGCTTGTAGATTTCGTTGATGGTCTTGCCGGATGACGAATTGGTGTAGTACGTGATCTGCGGCACTTTGAATCCTGCTTCAAGGTATTCATACCAGACCTCGATGAGTTTCTTTGCCGGACCGGAGTAGTCGATCGCGTTGGTGGTGTCAAAGAAGATGAAGTCAACTCCTGCGTCTGTCAGCATCTGGCAATGTTTGCGCATTACCCACGTGTCTGATGACGTGTAGTATCCGAACATCGGCTCTCCCCAGAAGTGATGCGCGCCCTGTCCGCCGCCGCCCGCTTTTATCCAGTTTTTCTCGGACTTTATAGAGTCTGGGTTTTCGGTGTAGATTTTATAGTTATCAAACGGGCCGTCGGTGCCGTGCTGGCCCTGCCACAGGAAATAGAAGATGCCAACTTTTCTGTCTCTGAGAGCGCCTGCATCGGAGTCGGTGGCAACTACACGTCCGAGGTCGTCAACAGCATAGTATGCGCCGTCAACTTCCGAGTACGGTCCGTCGTATTTTGCGGCTGCCTGCGGGGCTTCTGTGGCTTTGCTCCCGTCGGGAGGATTATTTGAAGGGTTTACGGAACATCCCCATGCCATTGTCAACATCATCGCCATTACAAGCGTCAATGCAAATATTCGTTTCATGTGTCTTGTTTCCCCTTTCATGGAGTTCCTGTTTCGGATGGTTGTATTGTATCTAACCTCATCCTTTTTGTCAAGTTACGCAACTGGGGACAGGCACCGTGAGCAAGCGGCGGGTAAGGGCC
>JAGCTF010000270.1 GCA_017963755.1 Clostridia bacterium
CCGCGCAGATATTTAAGCGCATAGATCATCTGGCAGAACGCGTTGTAGAAATCGGTGGGATTATCTTTATATACTTCATCGTAGTTTTTCCAGGAAGGCATATACCTGTATCGCGCGTATGCATAATCCGGTAGATGGGTCAGCCGCCCGTGGCCGAGATTAAAAACGGCATTTTCTCTCAGGGAGAAAGGCGTAGCGGTATAGAGCGAGTTAACAGCGTCGTCAGGTGTACCGGGACTGTGGCGGAAAGTTATATGTTTTTCGTAAAATCCGCCATCTCCGTCTGCGATCTTCTCGTAGAAGTGATAATTCGACGTATTAAACACGAATGAAGTCGTTCCAACGAAATACATATGCGCCCATGTGTCGGCAAGCACGTGCATCGAAAGACCTATAGCTTCGAGCGTTCCGCCGCTTTTTGCCAGTTCGATCGTGTCTTTAAGCAGCGGCCCGTTAGGCCCGCAGAGCAGCCTGTACTTATTTCTGTAGCGTTTCGCGCCTTTTACAGGCGCATAAAGATCTCTGGGCAGGAAATGAAACGACGTCCAGATCCTCGTGATCTCCTGAAGCCCTATGACGTCGGTACGCATATCCATCAGCTCCATCTGAAGCTGAGTAGTAGCCGCACTCAAAGGGGCCTTCGCTCTGGCAAGGAACGTCTTAGAGCAGTTGTCAACGAATGCCGCGCTCCAGGCGATCCTGACGCTTTCTTCGTGCGTAAATCCGGCTATATATGCGGCGCAGTATGTGGCGTAATAATGAAAATCTTTTTCCATACGCTCAGACCTCCTGCCCGGATACGTCGGTCCCCGGGGCGGAAACAGCCGCTGCTTCAAACCGTTTCAGATATATTCGCAGCTTTATGGCATTTACAGCGAGTTCGGTCAATACTGCGAAGGACGTTATATCAAGCAGCAGCGAGGCGATTTTTGTGAGCAGAAAGCCGCGCGAAAAAATAGTGGAAATTACCGAAGGCAGCAGGCTTATCAATATCAGGCCGTCAATAATTACAGTGAGAACGATATAGACCGGTCTTCTTTTCGTTCCGTGTGATTCCGATATGGCAGTAAGACCTACGTATACGCGCAGGCCAAGTTCAAATACAAGGACAAGTGCGGAGGCAAGGTATACCGTAAACGTGATGGTTTCAGATTCGCTTTTCAGCAGCGGCAATTTGTTAAAACTGATCTTATTGAGCATGGTGTCAAGTACGGTCTGGTTCAGTATGCTGTTAAGAACGGCTTTTGCGACGCACCACAGTCCCAGAGCAATAACGCTTATCCCGCAGATCGATAAAGAGCGCCTGCACTTTCTAAGTTCGCGTTCGATATCTTTCATACCCTGCTCCTGCTTTTTCCTCTTTATCATTGAAAAATGCTGCCTCCCGTATTCCGCAAAAAGCAACGCTGCTGTGCGGCCTGTTGAATTATAGCCTTTCAGGCACCTTTTAGTCAAATGCAGCACTGATCCTGATCCCAATCTATGAAGTAATATTTTTTGATTGATAAAATGGCGCGGCAGTGATATATTTGTGCAGGTTTCTTTTTAAGAAGCCGCTCGGATCGATTGTTAGTGTTTGAAAAAACGGGACAGGTGATATTATGAAATTGACGTTTTTAGGAACGGGTGCGGCAGACTGGGATATTAACGCGTATGATCCTGCTTCAGAATTCAGGCGGTTTTCATCCGCACTTGTAAACGACGACCTGCTCATTGACCCGGGGCCGCATATATTTCACTTTGCCCGCTCGGCCGGAAAGCCTGAGCTTTTCGACAACGTAAAAAATATCATTGTCACCCACACGCATAACGACCATTTCTGGCCCGATACGGTGAAGCTCCTCTGCTGCGGCAGGAGCGTTAAACTCTGGGGCGATCCCGCGTGTATGAAAAAGCTTAAGGCTACTCTCGGAGATGAGGTCGCTTCAAAAATAGATTTTAATGCGATCCCCGTTTCCCGCGATCCGTACAGGATCGGTGATTACAATATCTGGTCGCTTCGCAGCAACCATCAGGGCGATTACTGGGATGAAGATACGCGGCTGTACCTTATTGAGGGCGTAGATCTGCCCGATCCTTCACTTCCGGACGGCGTGCTGCCTGTGGCGGACGTTAGAATGCTGTATTACGGCTGCGACAGCGCGTGGATCCCGACCCAGTCCTGGAACGTTATTAAGGAAAAGCCCGTTAACGCCATGGTGATGGAACTGACATGCGGCGTTCCTGCTCCGAATGACTGGCGCATTTTCGAACACAATACTCTCGAAATGCTTAAGCTGATGCTTGAAACGTTCCGCAAGTACCGTTATTTCTCGCCTGACGTCAGATTTTATACTTCACATATGGCTAGAACGCTCCATTCCTCTCACACGCAGCTCGTAAAAGAATTGGAGCCGCTGGGCGTGACCCCGGCGTTTGACGGAATGGTTATAGATGTTTGATTTTTACGAACAGATTTTCAGGAGATTATTTTATGCCAAAACCTTCTTTTGATAACAAGAAAGCGGTCAAGCCTTTGATCAATATGCACACCCATATCTTCCCGTCTAAAATCGAGGAGAAAGCGGTGGATGCTATCGGAAAATTTTACGGGATCCCTATGGAGAACAAAGGAACTTCGGAGTATCTGATCGAGGACGGCGCGAAGATCGGAGTAACTAAGTACCTCGTCTGCTCTACCGCGACAACAGCTCATCAGGTAAAGTCGATAGACGATTTTGTCGCCGCCGAGGTTCAGAAGCACCCGGAATTTATCGGGTTCGGTTCGCTGCATCCGGATTTCGAAGATCCCGCGGCGGAAATCGACCGCATGATCGCTCTCGGGCTCAGAGGCATAAAGCTGCATCCGGATTTTCAGAAATTCAATATTGACGACGAATCTGCGTTCCCGATATATGAGGCTGCCGAGGGAAGGCTCCCGATCCTTTTCCATACAGGTGATGACAGGTACGATTTTTCGGATCCGCGCAGACTGAACAGAGTGCTCGAGCGTTTTCCGAAACTGATAGCGATCGCCGCGCATCTTGGGGGTTACAGGGACTGGGATACGGCAAAGGTCAATTACGGTCATCCGCGCGTATATATAGACACGTCGAGTTCGTTGATGTTCGTTCCGCCGGAGGAGGCGGTCAATATCATCCGCGCTCACGGCGTTTCGCACGTGTTTTTCGGCACCGATTCGCCGATGTGGAACCACGTCGATGAGTTTGCGCGTTTTAACGCCCTCGAGCTTACAGAGTCGGAGCGGTCAATGATCATGTACGAAAACGCAGTTAAATTCTTTGATAACAAGCTGTAACCGGATCCGTAATTAATAATTATTTATGGTGCGGTCGCGGTCCCGGTTCTGACTGTTTATTCAAATACGTCTCTCTTCCGCCTGAGCGAAACGCTAAGAAGCACGCCGATACATATATAATTCGTGATCATCGCGCTTCCGCCTTTGCTTACGAAAGGAAGCGGAAGGCCGGTTATCGGCATGATACCGAGATTCATTCCGATATTTTCGAAAATATTGAACAAAAACATCGCGAGGATCCCTACGGCAACGCATTTGCCGTATAAATCTTTTGCGCGCGATGAAATAAAACACATCCTCATAAGCAGGATCCCGAAAAGCAGTATCAGAAGCGCCGCGACAATGAACCCGCCTTCTTCGCCTATCACGGCAAAAATAGAGTCGGACATCTTGACCAAAATCTTCTTGCCGCCGTTCATTGCCCCCCTGCCGAGCCCCTGGCCGGTAAGGCCTCCTGAGCCGATCGCGGTCTCTGAGCGTACGAGCTGAAGCGAATAATCGGGGTATTTCGCGGGGTCAAGGAAAGCGAAGAGTCTTGCCCGCCGCGTGTCGTTAAAATAGAATTTCCATAAGAACGGGATCGTTGCGGCTCCGAGCGCGATGACTCCGAGCACGTACCAGAATTTGGCTTTTCCGACGAAGAGTACCATCAGGAATGAAAACGTGAGTACCATCGCCTGCCCTATGTCTTTCTGGAGCACTATCAGGCCTAGTGGTATCATAAATGCGACAGATATGATTATTACCTGCCTGAGGCCGAAGCCGTTTTCCTGGGCTTTCTCGAGTTCCACCGCTATTACGAGCACCATCGCGAGTTTCATTAGTTCCGACGGCTGGTACGTAAATGAGCCGAAGCCTATCCAGGCGCGGCTGCCGTAATCTTCTATACCGAGAGGCGTAAATACACTGAGCATCAGGAGCACGTTGACCGCGTAAAATGGCCATGTTATTTTTTTCAGAAGGTTGTAGTCAAAAAATGCCAGTACGATGGCGGCAATGACTCCTATGATCAGTCCTGCGATCTGAGAACGCATTGCCGATCTGCCCCCGTCGGCGTACATATTGCTCATGGCGCTTCCGAGGAATATCATTCCGATCACGGTTATCGCTAGAACGATTATGAGCAGAAAGTAATCAAATTCCACGAGGAAATCGACCGTCCTGTTTGCCGAGACTTCGCGGAACAGGCGGCCTTCATCCTTCGTTATTATTTTTGAAGACTTTCTTTTAAACATCTGTAAAACATCAGTAAAACGTCAGTTAAGCATCAGTTTCGGTCTGCTTTTCCGCGGCAACGGAATTGTCCGTTTCGTCACCGGCTGCCTCATCCGCGTAAGCAGCGCCTGCGACGTCAGCGGCGACCGCTTCGGCATTCTCGACGTCAATTCCGCCGGCATTGTCAGCATCTGCACCATCTATGCCGTCCATCAGTTCCTTGGCCTTTCCGAAGCCGGTGTCAACTTCCGCACCGTCGCCGATCTTTCCTTCGTAAACGGCCTTGCGATATCGGACTTTGAGGTCGATAAACAGCGCTATTCCGACGATGACCAGAATAGCTGAAAGGAGTTGCGAAACGCGTATACCGGTTTTCCCGATATAAAGGCTGTCGGTCCTCAATCCTTCCACGAGCATTCGCTCAAAGCCGTACAAGATCATATACAGGGCAAGGCATTCGCCGTCACTTCTGTAGAATTTGCTGCGTCTGTAAAGCATTATCGTCGCAAACACAATAAAGCACCACAGTGATTCATATAAAAACGTGGGATGCACGAGCGTTCCTATGTCCCAGCCCTGGCTGCGCACGAAAAGTGCGATCTTATCTCCCGTCATTCCCCAGGGAAGCGTAGTAGGACCTCCGAAAGCTTCCTGATTGAAGAAATTTCCCCAGCGGCCCACGGCCTGTCCGAGCGCGACGTAACCGATCAGGAAATCAACTATATGCAAAAATTTCTGCTTCTTGACTTTTGAAACAATGAAAACAGCTATTACGGCGCCTATTATGCCGCCGTATATCGCGAGCCCGCCTTCCCAGAAGTAAAATACGGAGAGGAGATTGTCTTTGTACTGGGAGAAATTGAACGCTACGTAGTAAACTCTGAGCCCTATGATCGCGGCAGGGAGCGCGAATATCAGGTAATCAAGGAGATCATTCGGTTCGATATTGTATTTCCTGCACGATCTCATGCCAAGGAAAATGCTCAGCAGCACGACAAAGCTGATCAGCAGGCCGTACCACCGCACCTCAAATGAACCGATTTTAAACGCAACGTCATTTATATTCAGTTTAAGACCGTGATTTTTGAACAGGTTCGGGAATTCCACGAACCCTTTCTCCGCGAGCATCTGTATTGAATTGATTATCGACATCATATGATCTGCCTCCGTTTTTCTGCGTCACTGGCTATCTGCTTTCTGAGAGCGTCCGGATCCGGGAAATGGAACTCGTCCCGCATTTTTTCGAGTACCTCTACAGTAAGCGTTCTG
Organism: Clostridia bacterium; assembly: GCA_017963755.1. Classification (GTDB taxonomy): domain Bacteria; phylum Bacillota; class Clostridia; order UBA1212; family UBA1255; genus UBA1255. The sequence continues at coordinate 5,783 of JAGCTF010000270.1, forward strand.
CCGTACAGATCGCCTTCAAAATCGAGAATGTTTGTCTCTATACTTACTCCGCCGGCGTCGGCGAACGTCGGATTTATGCCTATATTCGTAATACTTTTATACGCCGCTCCCGGTGCGGACGATATCCTGGTCAAAGTCGCGTATACTCCCCTTTCGGGAAGCGCCAGCCTGCCGTCAGGTATAATGTTCGCGGTCGGGAAACCTATTTTTCTTCCCACTTCGCGCCCGGTGCGGACAATTCCTTCGATCACGAACGGGTGTCCGGTAAGTCTTGCGTACTCCCGCATCTGCCCGCGGGCAATAAGTTCCCGCAAAAGTGAGCTTGACACGGTGACACTTTTCCCTCCGGTCAAGGTCTCGATCCTCGGAATGATAACAGTCTTAAAGCCGTACCGCTCTCCGAGCTCCGAAAGCATCCTTACGTTCCCGCTGCCCTTGAAGCCGAAAGTATAATTATCCCCAGCCACCACTATCCGCGCATGCAGATACCCGGCGAGCACGTCGCACACGAACTGTTCCGGAGGCATCCTGCTGAATTCTTCGTCGAACCAGTCGAACACAAGCTGATCAGCGCCTTCTTCGGATATATAAGCGGCTTTCTGCCTGTTAGAGCAAAGCAGTTTAACTTCTTTCCCCAAAGCTTCGGCAGGATGGTTCACAAATGTATAAACGACGCTCTTAAGTCCTTCTTTTTCGGAAAGGATTTTAAGTTCTTTAAGTAAAGCCCTGTGCCCCTCGTGTACACCGTCGAAAAAGCCGAGGGCAACAGCTGTTCCGGCCGCGAAAGTATTCTCTTTATCGGGATCGATTTGACGTAAAGGTACTCCGCGGCCGTAAGTTATTTCCATATTTTACTCTATTCCCTTCCACTTTTTATATGCGGCCACTGCGTCATCGTAAGAGATGTTTCTGGCGTCGTCATATATTTCACGGAAGTTGATGCTCGGGAAGCGCGGCTTACCTGTTTCCTCATGGGTCGTGAAGATATCCTGGAACCATACAAAAGCAGTACCGTCGATATTCGCGCGGTCCTGAAGGATCACGTTGCCCAGATCTGCACGTGTGTTGGCGTACCAGTTAGCGCCTACGCTGCAGAAATATTCAAAGCCTAGATCGTTGAGCACTCTCTGGGGACCGGGGCAAGTTTTTCCGTCGGATGACCGTTTCCAGCTTCCGTAAGGATATACGTATATCTTCGTCTCACCGATAAGCGGAATAACTTCTTTCTGGAATTTGTACGCGCAGTCTTCCATGCTCTCGGTGGAATATCTTTCCATCACGCCGTGTTTATATGAATGGCTCGCAAAATACCAGCCAGTGTCCTTAAGCAGCTGGATAACGGGCTTTACAGCTTCGATCTCGCGCTGCCTGTCCGCTTCCGTTCTTCCGTCTCCATCAGAAACGCGCTGTGTGCGGTAGCCGAGTATTCCGTCGTAGCCGGTAAGGCAAAGCATTCCTTTCGCACCGTTGAACGAGAAATCAGGATGCTCTTCTACAAAGCGGTCAAGGATCGGAATATGTTCTTCGTCAAATCCCTGTACTACCGTTCCGTCTTTATGTTTTGTATACGTGCCGATCTTTCCGTCAATTATGATAAGCTTATCGATCATTCCGCGGCCCATCTTTTCGCTGTAATAGCACGTGTCGTCAAAGGAGAATACGAGAGGCTTCTTTCCCTCGGGGAATTTAAAAGATTTTTTAAGACGCGGTATGCCGTTGCTGTCCTTCTCGTAAACGTAATTGATATTGACCAGCATATAGCCGTCGTCGTAGAGTGCCTGCAGTATCGCTTTGAATTCAGGCACGGTTATGCAGTCGATGAAATATGTGTTCATCACTTTATCGACGTCGGAAATGTCCTTCGGATACCCGAGTTCCGGGAAAGCGACGAGCGAGTGAGTGAAAACGTGTTCAACGATTCCGGAATAGTCAACGAGCGGAAGATCTCCGGAAGGCTTTTTTGTAGGTGTAGGAACGGAAGTCGCTGTTGGAATGGGTGTAACGACCGCCCCGGTGGCAGGAGCTCCGGTAGGACCTTCAGGGGAATCCGTCTTTGAAGGATCGTACGGCTCGACGGTAGTGTCTCCTCCGTGCGGAAGCGCAGTCATGACTCCGGGCGTCCCGTCTGCGCCGGAAGTATTGATGACCACCTTTCCGGGATCAGAAGGCTTGTCCGTACTTATTTTAGCGATAATAACGACGAGCGCTACGATTATCGCCACCATAACTATTATCATAATTTTAAGGCCGTTGCCCTTAGACTTTTCTCCGCTCATTTTCTTCTCCTTTTTCTTTTGTTAAAACTCTGGATCTCAATCTTCGGACGCTTCCGTTACCGTGACCGAAGCTGTCAGTCTCGTCTGGTTTCCTCCCCTGTCGACGAGGAGAATGCTTATCGTCTGTGTTCCGACTTTATTGTAATCAGGTTCGTTCTCTATCGACACAGCCACGTCTGTTTCGTCGCGGACCGAGCCGGGGGCAATGAAATCTTCCACTTTCAGCGCCTGCCCTTTTTCCGTAAATCTGTCGACCGCCACACCAGTCGGAGGTACGGTGTCAACGACTCTGATCTGCACTGAGTGCCTTGAAATATTGCCCTCAAGGTCAGTAAACAACATATTGACCTTATACGCTCCGAGCACGTGGAAATTGATCTGACCGATATCCGTCTCGAATTCAACGCGTGCACCTTTAAGCACGGCGTCTCTGCCGGTTTCCGTGAGAAGCTGTTCCGGAGCAGGACCGTATTCTCCAGCCTCGAACAGCACTTCTTTCATTAAAACGTCTTCAGTTTTCTTTTTTGGCTTAGATACCGCCCTGGCGATGCCTACGATAGCAAGAACGAATAGAAGGATTATAAGCAGTGCGATCACAAGGAAAGCGATGCGGCGGATCATGTATTTTTTCTGGTCGTTCTGAGAATTCTGACCGCTCTGATTCCGCGAAGCATTTGCTCCGGTGCCACTCTGCGCAGGTCTGCGGGTCCCCGTAGAAGACGTGCCCGCGCTCCTTACGTCTGAAGAGCGCTGGTTTGCGAGAGCGCTGCTGTGAGTTCCCGTGCGCTGCTGGGGGGTGTCGTTTGAAGAAGTCCGTCTATAATTATAATCGTTTTCGTTAGCCATAAGATCTCATTCCCAAGTGATATTCCGGATAGGGAGGAAGCATAAAAAGGCACGCCTGGCCACCCTTTTCCTACGTACGTATTGTATTATATTTAGAGCGCAAAATCAATAGCGGAGTTATTGACGGCGGCGGGCGGCAGGTGGTAAAATTCCGTCTGATAATAGCCGGGAGCTGTCTGCTTACGTATATATCTCAGATGACAAATTTGACAGCCGGTATTGCCTGCGGGCAGGAGGAGATCAATATGAAAATTGCGGTTCAGACAGGCGGTATCTCTGAAAGACTGGGATGCGACGAGACTTACAGGATAGTAAAAGAAGCGGGCTTTGACGGCGTTGACGTTAATCTCGACCATCTTTTCGGAGGACATGAGATCCGAGCGAAAGCTCGAAGCGCGATCTTTGACGGGCCGGAGGAGGATATGCTTGCCTCCTGCGACCGCTTCAAGCTCGCGGCAGAAAAATACGGCATAGATAATTACCAGGCGCACGCGCTGTTCCCTACCGTCCTGCCGTTCGACCCGAATCATCCCGATTATAACGAATACCTGATCAGCTGCCTTAAAAAGACTATACAGTGCACGGCATATATAGGCTGCAAAAGGCTTGTCGTTCACCCGTTCTTCTTCAAATCGGCAGCCGGGAAGCTTGACCCGGAGGAAGAGTGGGATCTAAATATCGAAAGCTATTCCAAGCTGATCGGGACGGCGAAAAAATACGACGTTATTATCTGCCTTGAAAATATGTTTGATTCGTATAAGGGAAAGATATATGAGGCGTGCTGCTCGGATATTCCGACCGCGTGCAGATACATCGATACGCTGAACAGCATCGCCGGAGAGAGGCGTTTCGCTTTCTGTCTCGATACAGGTCATAATCTGCTCGTCGGAAAGAACATATACAATTCCATGGTGGAACTCGGAGACCGCATCGAGGTGTTCCACGTTCATGACAACGACGGCAGCAGGGATCAGCATCTCGCACCATATATGGGCGTGCTGAACTGGGACAATTTCGTTGCCGGCCTCGCTGCGATCGGATTCAACAAAACGCTGAGCTTCGAAACGTTCAACATCTGGAACGTCGTTGACAATGAACTTTGCCCGGATCTTATGAAATTCATTGCCCGGACCGGGCGCGTATTCGCAGCGCGTGCGGAAAAACTGATGGCTGAAAGAAAGTAAAAAAAGTTGATAATTGCCTTAATACATGATAAGCCGGAGCGGGCGTCAGTTCCCTGTTCCGGCTTCTTTTTTGCGCTGCCCCGCCCAGTCGGCAGTAAAATAATATATGGTCAAAGCCCCGGCGCACAGGAACCACGTGATCGGATATACCCAGTTTACTATGTCGATAGTGCCGAGGATCGGGACGAAAATAAACAGGATCGTGACGCGGATAAGGCACCAGCAGGCAAGCATTGCCGCCATCGGTACCACCGCTCTTCCCGCACCGCGCAGTACCGCCGCGAGACAGTGGCACAGTGCGCAGAGGAAGAAGAATCCGCTGCATATGCGCGATTTGTCAACGCCGAATGCGAGTGCCTCCGGGCTTTCAGTGAATGCGTCGATCAGATACGGGGCTGCCAGGATTATAATACCTCCAATGATCTCCGCCGAAAGTACCGCAGTCAATATTCCGAACCTTGCGCCCTTTTTCGCCCTCTCAGGATTGCGGGCCCCGAGGTTCTGGCTTACGAAAGTTGTGATAGCGGCACTGAAGCACGTCACAGGCAGGAACGCGAACCCTTCGATCTTGGCGTACGCACCGCAGCCGGCCATTGCCTCCTTGCCGAAATGATTGATATGGGACTGTACCACGACGTTCGCGATCGAGATCACTGAATTTTGGAATCCTGACGGCAGACCGTATTTGAGGATAAGGGCAAGTGTTTCGCGGTCAATACGCAGTTCTTTAATGTTTACGCGGTAATCCGCGTCGATCCGCATAAGCCTCCATAAGCAGAGGCACACGCTGAGCAGCTGAGACAGAACGGTGGCAATTGCCGCGGACCACACTCCGAATCCGAACAGCCCTATGAACGTATAGTCAAGCACGATGTTGACAACGGATGAAATGATCAGATAATAAAGCGGGTGGCGGGAGTCGCCCACGGCCTGCATAATGCCCATGCACACGTTGTACATGATCATAGTAACAAGCCCGGCGAAGTAGGTGGCAACGTATTCCGTTGCCTGCGCGAGGACCTCGGACGGCGTGCTCATCAGCTGAAGCATTGACCTTGCCCCGAACGCCCCGGCAACCGACATTACGACGCCGGCAAGGAAAAACGTGGCGAGTGACGTATGTATGGCTTTGCGCATAAGCGCCACTTCTCCCGCTCCGTAAAAGCGCGCTATGGCCACTCCGGCGCCCATAGCGATCCCGCTGAAAAAACCTACTAGCAGGAAGATAAGGCTGCCGGACGAGCTGACCGCCGCAAGAGCGTCATCGCCCAGCAAATTCCCTACCACGAACGTATCAGCGGTGTTGTAAAGCTGCTGGAAAAGATTTCCCAGAAAGAGTGGTATGGCGAAAATAACGATCTGCTTCGCGATCGGTCCTTCCGTCATATTCATCTCGGCAGAATGCAGCCTCATATCTGATAACTCTGAACTCTCAACTCTTAAGGAACGTACGTAACGGTATGATCCGCGGGCATTTCTCCGCCGCCCGTCCATATAGCGATGCGATCCACGGAAGCATTGATCTTCCCTCCGACCTTAAAGCAGACCGCCTTGCCTTTCAGCAACTTGCCCGTATTATACGCTTCCGAAGTTTCGGTAGTCTCACTCACCTGAATAAATTCATTCATTTCCGCAGTCTTCATATATACCGACGCATACCCGTTCGTACGAACGACGCGGATCGTGATCGGAACACCTTTAAAGTTTGGAATAGCGGTGTTATCCTCTATCTTCCCTTCTATTCCGCGAAGCTTATATGCGATAGTCTGTCCGATCTCATTGTTAGCTTTCCTTGCCGCATATAAGTTCCTCTCGGTATTCTCCTCGTATTTAAACCACGTTCCCTGATAATGGAGCTGATTGTTGCCGTACCCGCCTATCCTGAAATGGAACGAGTTAAAACCTTCGCTGTTATATTCAGTAACAACGTTGACGTAGCGCTTGTAATTAGCCGCGTCGTTGTACGTAACGTCATACTCGACAGTATATTCACCGGCGCGAAGGACCTTGTCCATATACGCGTCGTCAAGCATCATAAGATATCCGTCATTTCCGTCGTTGTCTCCGTCGGCGTTAAAATTGGTCACTTCAAGCTTTCCGTCTTTGATGGTAAGAGCCGCGGTAAGATCATTTGGCGCACCGTCGCCTTCGATAGTCAGGATCTTCCACCCGAGCGCTTTAGCCACTTCGTCATTTTTGCTGACGTTTCCGTATGAAGAAAAGTCCTCGTAATAGACCATAGTTCCGGGTTCGGGAAGCGGTGCTTCGGTAGGGACCGGAGTCGGAACTTCAGTGGGCGTTTCTACAGGTTCCTCGGTCGGAGCTGAAGTGATCACTTCAGTAACTTCGGGATCTGGTGCCTTCGTCGCGTTGTCAATAATTTCTGTCGCGGTCGCAGCGGGCTTGTCCGTCTTCTGCAGTTCAGGCGCCGAAGTACTGCAAGCCGTCAGGCACGCAGCGGCAGCGAGCAGAGCGGCAACGATGATCGTACAGATAGTTCTTTTTTTGTTCATTTTATCCCTTCCAGTATTCGATTGACGTATTATTATCTGCGCCGGTCAATCCCAGATAGATCCGCTTTCTTCGGCAATGAAATCGGTGTCCGCTATCTTCGCAAAGCGCTTACCGTCGGTAGAAGAATAAACGTTTCCTTCCGGATCGCTGATAAGCAGCACTTTTTGGCCGGCGTATAAATTTGCAACGTCTTTGCGGACTTCATAGGCTTTCCCGCCGTTAGAGCAGTACAACGTATTGTCCTGCACGAAATACAGCTTTTTGCCGAACAGGCAGCTGGTCTTTGCCGTTTTATTGCTGTCGGCGTCAAATACCTTCACTGCCTTGCCGTTAAGCTTCTGGAAATACAATTCGTCGAATTCATTCCAGTAAAATGCTACCGTCAGATCAGCGTCAATGAAATACGTTTCATAATCATTAGAGTCAAGGACCAATACATCCTTTGCGTCCTTCGCGAGCCTGATATAATGCAGGCCTTCGTCGTCCTCGTATCCGAACGTCCTTCCGTCAAGCGAGATGGTCGCGTCAATGAACGAAGCAGAATCCAGTCCGGATACGACAGTTTCTGTTTTTCCGGATCTCAATACGACAATATCAGATTTGAAGAATACAAGCTGTTGTCCGGTCTCTCTACAAATACCGCTTTTTCCAGATCCTTAATGACCTGCTGCCCCGACATATAGCCATTGCCGAGAACGCCATACGGGATAAGCGGAAGTAACTTTTTATTTGAAACTTTTACAAGTTCTTTGCCGTTCTTGCAATAATATGATCCGTCATCCTTCAGAACAAGCAGTTGGGTGCCGTCATAATTTACCGCGCCTCCGCTGCTTACGTCACTTTCGTTCCACAGTTTTACTCTCGTATCTTCTTTGTCCTTCTTCTGGGCATAGAACGTGCTGGAGTCCGAACTTCCCTCGCGCATAATATAGACGATATCCGCATTATTCGTTATAAAAACGGGATAGCCGGAATTGATCACGAAATGTTCTTTCCCTCCGGTGAAATAATAACCCTGCACTTTATCTTCAGTACGCTTGTAATACCCGATCGTTTTTCCGTCCGGAGACAAAGCAGAAAGTTCGGCGTCTTCAGCGATCAGAGCGCTCTTTCCTCCGGAATATGAGTAAATATTATCGTCTTTTGCATACACGACGACATTTCCGGTGAAGGAGATCTGAAAATCATCATAATAGTACTCATCTGTGATCTCGTCGATCTTAACAGCGCTTTTTCCGTCATAATAATATACGTCGTATGAACTGCTCGAAAGCCAGTTATCAGAATTGCGCTCAACGGCGAACACTGCCTTTTCATTGTTCGAATCGAACTTGATGTCGTACCTGCTGACTTCGCCGCCGTCAAGATCCACCCTGGTGAGCGCGCCTTTCGAGTTGACAAGATATAAATATCCGTCTTTTTCAAAATACTCTATTGCCCCTGAAGGAACTGCAAAATTAGACTTTCCGTCTTTATTTCTGTTAACAGACACAAGTACCACTATAAGGATTATCGCCAGTACCAGTGCGGCGGCACCGGCAATTATTCCGATCAACGCATTCTTGCTCAATTTCTTCTTCGGCGCTTTTGAAACGGGTGCAGCAGTGTTCGCTTTTGTCTCTGCCACAGCAGCCTCCGCAGAGGTCTCCGTCTCCTTTTTAACCTGAGCGCTGTTCGCAGCCTCATTTACAAGCCGTTTTCCACATTTCTGGCAAAAGACCGATCCGTCTTTTACCTCGTTTCCGCAAAATGGACAAAACATACCGTTACCTCCAGGTATTTTTTTTATATTATATACTGATTTGCCCGGATTCGCAACTCATTGCGGCAAAAAAGGCAGGCAAAACGCGGTCAAAACGCTGATAATTGCTGATAAACGATGATCATTGCCGCAAATAAAAAGTCAGCCGGAGATCTCAAAAACCTCCGGCGTGACACGACAGTAAACGATCTTCAAAAATCAACCTGCCAGAAAGCTCAGCAGCAGGTACGCCGCGATCAGCCCGAACAGCACAAGCAGCTGTTTCCCCCTGTGGCCCGTAAGCAGTCCAATGAACTCTCTCACCGAAGCATTCGGCCAGAAATACCACCTGGACGGAGCGCCTACGCCTTCCGCCTTGAATTTCTGAGCCCTGTTAGCCGCTATACCGCTTCTGAAAACGTGATATCCGGAAGTTGAAAAGGCGCATTTCGCCTCTTCGGGCACTTTTTTGAAAGAAAAGCGCATGTTCTGGAGCGTATTTTTCGATTCGTCTTCCATAATGATCTGCTCATCGGTAAACCCTTTGGCGATCAGATAATTTCGCATGCATTCCGCTTCGGACAACGGCTCATCGGCCCCTTTTCCGCCCGACGGAATGAATACGGGAGCTTTACCCGTCCTGCTCACCTGCTCGTCATAAAAAGCGATGGCGCGGTCAATACGTTTTTGAAGTATCGGCATCGGTTCTCCGTTTTTCGCGACCTTGCAGCCCAATATCAGAATATAATCCTTGTCGAACGACGGAACGTGCGTTGCCGCCAGAACGTCAGCGAAAATCGCCCCGAACAGCATACATTCTGCGTAAACAAAAATGGCGCATAAGAGATTGATCACTATACTGAAAGGGCCTGATGCAATGCTTCCGAGCCAGATAAGCACTCCCCCTCCCGCCATCAGTGCTACGGCGAGCAGAATGCCCAGAGTATTGGTGAGGCTCTTCCCCTCTTTCTTAATTAGGACAATATTCGAGACCAGCAGGCCTATCGAGAAAACAGCGAGCAGCGGGAGCGTTACGATCATGTATTGCCGCGCCGAATAGAGCACGATCCTGGCCGTATCGCGGAAACCGTATTCTTCAGCGTTCATAAAATATCTGATCGCCGCGGCAATATGCGTGACGAGCACGGACAATACGAACAGCGAAAAGCCGAAATAATAGATCGTATTGTACGAATAAGGGTTGTACTCGATCTGCCTTTTGAGTGAGATCACTAGTATGACAAGCACCGCGGCGAAATACAGCGGCATCGATACCGTGATGTAAGGTACCGCGTTAAAGCGCGTGCTTTGAGAGATTGCATAAAGGATCGCGACCGCGATCACAAATACTATCGAGAAAATCAGCAGGCCGTAAAGCTTCGGTTTCTTTTTGCGTACGTATATCTTCATGGCAGCGCACCTCTTAAAATTCGAGCGTGTCAACGCGCGGAAGCAGCTCGTCAAAATGCTTTCTGCAGTTATTGACGACGGCAAGCGTAGCCGGATCGCTCATTGACCCGCGGCGGATAGCGCGGCGCATGACCCTCGTATAACCTACGACCTTCGCCTTGTCCTTTACCGACCGGATGAAATCCTCGTCGTCAGATCCGAAATACGAGCGCACCGTCCTGTCCCATATCTGTTTGGCAGTTTCAAAAGAAATGCCGAGGAACTTTCTGACGTTCTCCGGATCGAGTTCGGAGTATCCGATATAAGAATTATAGATCGAGCCGAATTCGAACACCGGATGGCCGAGGCAAAGGGTGTCCATATCGATCAGGAGCGCTTCTCCGTCCTGCAGCATGACGTTTTTCATATGATAATCGCCATGCATGATATGGTTGTCCTCGGGAACGGCCTCCACGAGCGCTTTGAGTTTATTATATTGCGCTTCCGGAAGGTAATCTTTCAGAAAATCCACCCAGCCCAGCACCGTGGCTTTGCAGTCCGGCATCTCGCCTTTCGGTAGTTCTTTAGAATGGATAGTTTTGAGCAGATCTACGCTGTATTTAAGGACGCTGTCGAACTGCCCGGGATCTTTTGAGAGGATCTCAGCAAGGCTTTTTGCGCTGAGCAGTTCAAAAACCGAACCGTAGCCTTCACCTACGCGTACGACATCGTATGGTATCGCGGTAGGAATACCGAGTACGAATGCTTTTCGGGCAAGCTCGCGTTCGCGCTGTATTTCCGGCAGCGAATCCGGATTCACGTAGACCTTTACGATCGTGTCGCGGTCAATTCGGAACACGGTTCCGTTCGCCCCTTTTCCGATAATTTCGCAGCCGTCAACGGATACTTTCCTGTACGCTTTGCGCACCTCCGCCATCTCCGTAAAACCGGTCATATCGAAAATCTCGTAAACGTCGGAAGAAACGTTGACGATTGTAATCGGCTTGATCTCTTTCATAAGTCGCAGCACGATCCTGAGCCCGGCGCTTGATATATACTGAAGGTTCTCGCAATCAATAACAAGTTTGTCCGGACGTACTTTTTCCTTTACGGCGCTGATCTCGTCTTCTATCTCTTTCGCGTTCGCAGAATCGATATGCCCCTCAAAATAAATTGTCAATTCACTGCCGTTTTCTTTATATTTCATCTCTTCGATCTCCTTTTTTATTTGAAGCGCAGCTCACACGGTCACAGCAATTTGGTTACCGTAAGTCTGTTCTGTCCGTCTTTATATTCGTATTTCATATCATCCATCGTTTTTTTGACAAGGAAGATCCCGAGCCCTCCGACTTCCCTCTCGTCAGCTCCAAGAGAGATATCCGGATCATCTTTCTTCAAAGGATCGTACGGGGTACCGCCGTCAATAAACGTCAGCTCCACCGCCTTTGGTTCTTCCTTCGCGCGGATCTGAACTGTCGCATTTCCTCCGCTCCCGCCGTATGCGTAGCGGGCAATATTGCCAAGCAGTTCGTCTATCGCTACGTCGATCTGCATCTGCGCCTTAAGTGAACACTCAAGTTTCTCAAGTTCGCCGTTGACAAAATCAGTGACTTCAGGAATATTTTCAATTTTGGCTTCGACTGTAATTTCCTTCATTTCCGTGTTCCCTTTCCCGAAATACTCGAGACACATCAGCGTAATATCATCGAACTGCGGAGCGCTTCCACAGAATTCGGAGATCGCATTATTTACACTTTGGACGACGGTCTCCGGTCCCGCATCTTTATTATTATTCAGCACTTCGAGCGTTCGTCCCGTTCCGAAAAGCACGGAATCCACGTTAGACGCTTCCGTTACTCCGTCGGTATACAAAAACAGCTTCGCACCGGGGTCAAGCTTCAGTTCGTATTCTCTGTATTTTGAAGATGCGAATCCGCCTACAACGAATCCGTGTATATCTTTTACAAGTTCGAAATCGCCGCCGGGCTTTTTCAAAATCGGATATTCATGACCCGCGTTGACCGCCCTCAGCGTACCGTCGCGAAGGTCAAGCACTCCGAACCACACCGTTACGAACATTTCTTCGCGGTTATTGGCGCAGATCTGATCGTTGATAGTCTTAATAACTTCCGCCGGGCTTTTACCTGACATCGCGATATTTTGGACAAGTATCTTCGATACCATCATAAACAGTGCAGCCGGGACACCTTTTCCCGATACGTCAGCCATTACGAGTCCGAGGTGGTCTTCGTCAATAAGGAAGAAGTCGTAGAAATCGCCCCCAACTTCTTTAGCAGGCTTCATTGACGCAAACACGTCAAATTCGCTTCTGTCAGGAAATGCGGGGAAAATATTCGGCAGCATGTCAGCCTGGATCCTTGTCGCAAGTGAAAGTTCGATGCTGATGCGCTCTTTTTCCGCGGCAACTCTGGTAAGATCGTCCTCATAATCCGCCAGATCTGTCTCCATATCGGCCATAATAAGGGCAAGATTCTCAACCTCGTCGCCCGTATTTATATTGAGTTTCGAGAAATGGTCCGTCACCCCTACGCCGTCTTTTTTGTCTTTCAAATACGCTTCGGCAGCCTCCGCGATCTTGTTTATAGGCTGCACGAGTTTTTTCTTCATGTGGCGCGTCATAAATATCGCGACAAGATTTATGAGCACGAACATCGATATTCCGTACTGGAGCAGGAACTTGAGCATTCCGCTCCCCACTTCTTTTAGCGTTACGTCCGCAAGTATGAATCCGGCGATACTCCCGTCGGCATTATTTACACTTATTCCCGTAGTGCAGATCCAGCCGTATCTGTCGGTCTTTTCTATATAATAAGGCGTTTTTTTACCGTTCCAGTTAAGGAACGTGTTGAGCTCTTTCTTCGTGGCAGTTTCAAAAAAGCCCGTAGGGCATACCGTGTCTTCGTCTTCGTCAGGATCCGCAAAATATACCAGCATGCCGGTTTCTTCGTCATACATAGCATAATACACGTCGCTGACCGTGCTGGAATCGCGGAAGTCTTTAAGGATCGACAATATCTGAACGTAATCCTCACGCGTTGTAAACGAGTCGTACAGCGAAAGATATCCGGCGTCATCCCCGTCTCCGCGCGTCTCTTCGGGAACCGATCTGTACAGATCCATCACGTCGTGCCCGAGAGAGGTCGGATCGACGACTTTTGAAATGATCTGCTGAGCATTCTTCGTAACGCCGAAAGCTCCTTTGATAAGCTGGCTCGAGTATGAATACGCGTACCATCCCAGACCGATGATAAGGGCAACGATACCCAGGATCATTGCTCCGCCTACAGCAGTATGGAACGTACGGGAAGCGAGCGAATAGCGCAGCCTCTCGTATTTATTCATTTCTCTTACACTTTTTTCGGGCATTTTCAGTTCCTTTTTAAAAGTTTATCCTTATCCGATAGTGAGGATATCGGAAAAACCGGTGACTTCAAAAATCTCACTCACTGTTTCGTTGACGTTAGTAACCTTCATCGTACCCTGTGCGTTCATACGTTTCTGAGTAAGCAGCAGCACGCGCAGCCCGGCGGAAGATATATAGTCGAGCGACGAAAGATCAAGCGTCAGTTCGGTCACGCCGTCAATATTTTCCTTGATAAATTCTTCGAATTCCGGTGCGGTAACAGAGTCGATCTTGCCTTCGACGGTGACGGTCAATTTGTTTTCTTCTCTGTTTTTTGTTATGTTCATAAGGCGTTCCCCTTTCTTCTTCAAAGCCATTTATTCACGTCTCAATTATAAAGATTTCGGGAGTAAAAATCAATACGGTCCGGCGGCAACGAGTCCGCAGTTAAGAGTTAAGAGTTCATTGCTCGTTGCCAGTCGCTGGTCCCTGGTTGTAATTTGTAATTTGCAATTTGCCATTTGTCATTTGCAATTTATCGTATTTTATTATATACTTTCCAATGATCAGCAGGTAAAGTTTCTGCCTTTTGAGACTTTGACCGGTACAGGGAGTGTGGATCCGATGAAAATCAGTGAATTTGCCGGAGATAACAGTTTAGAGGCCCTCAAGCAGGAGATGCTTTCCCCCGCTTCGGGAGAATACAGACCGGACTGGTTCCGTTCTGTCGGATACGGTTATTTCGAGAGAAACGAAAAAGGAGCAGACGAGGAAATTGTCCGCGACACGCCGTCCGGAAGACGGGCGGCCGGTATCTATTCTCTGTTTACGCTGCCGCGTCCTCAGATATACAAGAACGACCTGATCGTCGGAAGCCTAAGGCCGCTGTTTATTGACCTTACCCCCGAACAGAAGGCTGATTCTGCAAGACTTAACGCGATGTATCCCGAGCGAAACTTTTTTACGCATTGCGACCATTTCGCGTCGGATTTTGAGACCGTTCTTACGGTCGGAATTCCAGGTCTTAAACGCAAAATAGAAGGATCAAAAGCGGCGCATTCTGACGATCCTGATGCCGTTGACTTTCTGCTGAGTATGGAGCTCGCACTTAAGGGTCTCTCGGAGCGTATCAGGGCACACGGGGAACTTGCAAAAAAACTTGCCGCGGAATGTGACAACGATCCCGCGGAAACTGCCCGGCTTGATTTCATAAGAGGCAACTGCGAGGCGCTTTTGGAAGGTGCGCCTCAGACGTTTTCGCAGGGGCTCCAGCTAGTATGGATGATCCACAGCTGCTATCTGTACGAAGGCCGTTACGCGATGGCGCTCGGAAGGATCGACCAGTATCTGTACCCGCTGTTCAAAAAGGATATTGACGCCGGAAATATTACGTGCGAAGAAGCTGAGCTGCTCGTTGCCAACACGTTCGCGAAAATTTGTGAAAAGAGGATCCTGGGAGGAGACGACGTCGTAAACATCTGCATCGGAGGCGTTGACGCAGATGGAAATAACGCGGTCAATGAGCTTAGTTTCTGTGTGCTTCGCGCCGTGCGCGACGTCAACATGCCCGGGCCCAACCTTTCAGCCCGCATTGCTCCCGACACGCCCGACGAGTTTCTGGACGAATGCCTTAAAGTCATCGGGACCGGCCTCGGCTATCCCGCGCTCATGAATGATATGGCAAATATTCCCGCGCTCCTCAGGTACGGATACGACCTTAAAGACGTGCGCAATTACTGCATGGTGGGATGTATCGAAAACTTCCTGCCCGGTCAGCAGCCGCCGTGGAACGACGGGCGTTTCGACCCGATAAATTACCTTGAAAAAATGCTTCTGGACGGAGATACGCTTCAGAATGCGGCTGCGGAATGCGGCGTAAAAAGCGATGCACAGGGCGGAAAAATCAGCAGTCCTGACGACATTCAGTCAATGGAAGATTTTATGAATATCTATACTCTGCTGCTGGATAAGGCCGTGAAAGAGTACGTTGAAACCGCTAACCGCTATATGTCGGTGCCCGATCCGGAAAACTATAACAGCCCCTTCCTGTCGCTTTTTGCGCAGTTCTGCATCGAGCGCGGCAAGGATATAAACAACGGCGGCTCGAAATATCCGTCTATACACGGCGCGGCGCTTATGGGCGTCGGGACCGTCAGCGACTCGCTCGCGGCAATAGAAAAGATCGTGTTCGTTGACCGCGCCGCGAAACTGTCGGAGATCGTGCAGGCAATGCGCGATAATTACGAAGGTCACGACGAACTTCATGCACTTGCCCTCGCCGCACCTAAATACGGGAACAACGACGATTTCGTTGACCGCTACGCCGTATGGTATACGCAGCATTTGTCCGATGAATTCAGAAAGTATCACACCTACGACGGCGGCGGTTTTTATACCGCTATGGCGGCCAATACTTCAAATATCAACGCCGGTATGGCTCTGGGCGCTACTCCGGACGGAAGGCTCGCAGGAAAACCGCTTTCAGATGCCGCCTCCCCTACGTACGGATGCGATACGCGCGGCGTGACGTCAACTCTTTTGAGCGTCTCCAAGCCGGACTACACGAATTGTGCGTGCGGCACGGTGGTCAATCAGAAATTTGCTCCTTCTGCTTTCGCAGACGGGAAGCGTGAAAAGCTGCTTAAGCTGATCCGCGTATATTTCAGCCGCGGAGGCCAGGAAGTCCAGATCAATTCAACTTCGCGCAAAATACTGATCGACGCGATGGAACATCCCGAAAACTACCGCTCCCTCGTTGTCCGCGTCTCCGGTTTCTCCGCCCTCTACGTGACGCTCGCAAAAGAAGTCCAGCTCGATATACTGAGCCGCACACAGCACGACGATATCTGATCATTGACGTCGTGACGTCAGCAATTTTAACATGTTAAACGTATCGGAAATACAGCACTTCAGCACGGGTGACGGTCCGGGAATACGCACGACGGTATTCCTGAAGGGCTGTAACCTGCATTGTCCGTGGTGCCATAACCCCGAGACGGTCTCAGCATTGCCCGAGCGCCTGGTATACGCGCAGGCAGGGAAAGTTATCGTTCACGGGAGATTTTTGCCCATCGAGAAAATAGCGGAGGAAGTGCTGGAAGATAAAGAATTTTACGGGGACGACGGCGGTCTCACTTTAAGCGGAGGCGAGCCGATGCTTCAGAGCGAAGAGTTCTCAGGGCTTATAGATCTGCTCGCTGAAGAACGCGTTAATACGGTCATAGACACAGCCGCGTGCGTTCCTTGGGAGCGGTTCGTGCCGCTGCTCGGCCGCATTCAGGTGTTCCTTATCGATTATAAAACTGCGGACAGCGAAAAGTACGCAAAAATCGTCGGAGGAGACCGGGAAGCGGTACTTAACAATATCAGCAAACTTACGGAGCGCGGCGAGAACGTGCGCGTGCGTGTACCCCTCATACCGTGGTTTAATTTGTCAGAAAACGACGCGGAAATCATGTGCGGTCAATTACTTGGCGCGGGCGTGAAGTCAGTGGATCTGCTCCCCTTTCACCGGCTCGGAAGTGCAAAATATGCGGCAATGGGGAAAGAATACGCATACGCATCGACATCTCCGCCGGGCCCGGACGAAATTTTGCGCATAAAAAATATCTACGGACAATATTTCGATTGTACCGTCGAGTGATTTACTATTCGTACCAGAAAGGATTAGCTAAAATGACTGAAATTATTGAAAACAACTGCATCGGGAGCAATAAGGTCAAAGCGCCTTCCGCAAAGGGCGCGGTGTTTCAGGGGCCCGGAAGGCCATTCGCGATAAGGGAATTCGAGGTCGTAAAGGCGCCGAAAGGCTACGGAAGATCAGAGCTGATCGCGAGCGGCGTATGCGGCACGGACCTGCATTTTCAGAGAGGAACGCTGTTTGCACCGGCGGATTCGATAGTAGGACACGAATTTGTAGGAAGACTTAATGACTGCGATCCGGAGGAAGCGGCGAAATACGGGCTGAAGCCCGGCGACAACGTCATCGCCGACATTGCGGTGCCGTGCGGTGAATGTCCCCTCTGCCTCAGCGGCGACGACGCGAACTGCGTGAATATGAAAGTCACGAACGAGGGCAGCATAAACACTTCGCCTTACCTGTTCGGCGGGTACGCGGAGGTCAATTTCACTCCTCTTGCGAACCTCGTACGGATACCGGAAGGAATTGACCCCGTCGCGGCTGCGGTCTTCGCCTGCCCCGGGCCCACGGCAATACACGCATTCAGACTGGGCCAAAGAGCGGGTTTTGTCCCCGGAAAAGAAACCGTTGCCGTCGTTCAGGGGCTCGGCCCCGTCGGCTGCTTCGCGATCGTATATCTGCGCGCGATCGGCGTAAAAAAACTGTATGCTGTGACCGGCAGGGATAATCCTGAAAAGCGCAGACTGGCGCTCGAACTCGGCGCTGACGAAGTGCTGAGCCTTCAGGCGGAAGGCACGGACGCGGTTGAGAAAAAACTCCAGGCGGAAAACGGCGGTCTCGGCGTCGATCTGTGCTTTGAGGCGTCAGGCTCACCTTCCGCTGTCCCGCTCGGCATCAATGTTCTGCGAAACCGCGGCGTTTATCTCGTTCCCGGTCAATACAGTAACGCGGGCGGCGTGGAGATCC
>JAGCTF010000037.1 GCA_017963755.1 Clostridia bacterium
GAGAGCAAAGGTATAGAGGTCATCGCGCCGGTATTCGGGCATACGAACCTTGATATTCCTTCTCTTCCTGCCTCGATGTACTCGATTTTCGATTCTAAGGATATGGTCATCGTGGATGTGGGCGGAGACGATGTCGGATCGACCGTGCTTGGGCGGTTCAGGCCGAAGTTCGAGGGTCTCGATTACGATATGTTATATGTGGTGAACCGGTTCAGGAACCTCAACTCGAACATGGGAAAATTCACTTCCGTTTCCTATAAAGTCGAAGATTACCACGCGATGAAGGCGCAGGACGTTATCAACGAACTCACGGCGAAGGGAATAAACGTCGCGCAGGAACCGGCTCTGAGCGAAGACTATCCGCTCGGGTACGTGGTAGGACAAAGCGTTGCCGCCGGAGAGACGATCACACTTAAAGACGTGCTTACGTTGAAGGTGTCAAGCCTCAGCAATTCTTTCGTTCTGGAAGACATGGTGGATAAGGACTACCGACAGGCTCTTGCGGATCTTACTTCCGCCGGGCTTGCCGTTAATTTCCATACGGTTTCAAGTGCTTCGCATAAGAAAGATATGGTCATTCGTACTTCGCCCGCGGCAGGGTCTATCGTTACGCCGGGAGATACGGTCACGATATATTACAGCACGGGTCAGATGGCAGAAAAAGTGCGCGTGCCGAACCTTATTGGAATGACTGCGCAGGAAGCTGAGATGCAGCTTACACTGGCCGGACTTACGCTGAGAAGAGCATATCCGGAACCGGGCTCGGATATAACCGACCTAGTTGCCACCCCGACCCCCACGCCGGAGCCTACTCCGGATCCGCTCCTGATACCGACTCCCACGGAAGCACCCACGCTCGAACCCACCGAAGAGCCCACACAGGAATTGTCCCCTGACGCTTCGGCCGAGGCAACGAATACCGTTACCCCCGATATTACGCAGACCCCGGGAATCACTCCGGCTCCCACCGTTCCGCCTACGCCCACACCGTCTCCTACGCCTGTGCTTGCGTCAATGACGGTAGTGGCACAGTATCCTCAGGCCGGGACCGAGATATACGTCGGAGAATCTGTGGAGATATATTTCTTTACTGTGCGCATGCTCCAGACAGATAAAGAACTTACGCTCGATTATCCGTCCGACGTTACGACAGCTGAAGAAGTTGAAGTCCGCATCGAATCGATACCGCTCGTAGGATCCGGTTCGTTCTCGGATATCATTTACACCGGCTCACTTAAAAGAAACGAATTCCCGTTCAAATATCATCTGAATATTCCTGTGAGCGGGATGCCTGTTAAAGTGACTATCTACGTCAACCGCTCGATCTACAAACAGATCCTTGTAACTTACGACTACGTGGAGAAAAGGTAATGGCGGCCGATCGCACCGGAATTATTCTCAAAGGTGTGGGCGGGCTTTATACCGTTTATTCTGAAAGTGCGCAATATGAATGCAGACTTCGCGGCAGTCTGAGGCTCGGCGGTATTACGCCGGTGACGGGCGACCGTGTCGTGCTCGAAAATGACGCTAATACCGGAATGCCCGCAGTAATTTCGTCTGTGCTTCCGAGAAAAAACGTGCTCGTCCGGCCTAAGGCGGCCAATATCGACAAGCTCGTGCTCGTGATCGCATCGCTTTCACCGGCTCCTGATCTGATGCTCGTCGATAAGCTGCTCGTATGCGCCGAAAGAGAAGGGATCGATTCCGTTCTCGTTGTCAATAAAGCCGATCAGGATGAGAAGGCGGCTTCGGAGATCGCCGGGCAATACCGCTTCGCCGCCAAATGTTTTGTCACCAGGGCGTTCGACCAGGCAAATCACGGCCTGGACGGGCTGTTTCCGCTGCTGGAAGGGTCAACGTGCGTGCTTGCCGGCCAGTCGGGCGTCGGAAAATCGACCATCCTTAATCTGCTCACGGACGGCGCTTTTATGGCGACTGGAGACATAAGCGAAAAGACGCTTCGGGGCAGACACACGACGCGGCACGCCGAACTGTTTCCCGTCTCTTCCAGATACGTGTCCCGCCCGTCTTTCGTGATAGATTCACCGGGATTCAGCCTGTTCGAACTCGAGAATACGGCGCCGCGGGACTTGCCCGGATACTACCCGGAGGTATATAATCATCAGGGCGAATGCCGCTTTCAGGACTGCAGCCATACGGGCGAGCCGGGATGCTTCGTGCCGGGGCTCGTTGAGGGCGGATTGTTCCATCCAGAGCGGTATGAACGGTATAAAAAACTATACCGCGAGCTTGAACTTAAAGAAAAGAACAAATACAGAAAAAAGCAATAAAAACGGAGGATAAAAGGAATGAAAACATTGGTTGCCCCGTCTATACTATCGGCGGATTTTGCGAGACTGGGAGAGGAAATAATCGACGTTGAGCGCGCCGGCGCGGACTGGATCCACGTTGACGTGATGGACGGCCATTTCGTGCCGAACATCTCATTCGGTATGCCTGTCATTAAAAAAGCGCGGCCCGTGACGAAACTTCCGTTCGACGTTCACCTTATGATCGAAAATCCGGACAAATATATCGAAGAATTTGCCAAAGCCGGCGCCGATATAATCACCGTCCATCAGGAGGCCTGCACGCATCTGCACCGCACTGTGCAGCTAATAAAAAAGCAGGGTGTAATGGCGGGAGTGGCGCTGAATCCCGCGACGCCGGAAGAAACGCTTAAGTATATCCTCCCGGACATCGATATGATACTGCTTATGTCAGTAAACCCCGGCTTCGGCGGACAGTCATACATCCCTCAGGTCACGCAGAAGATAAAAGCAGTACGTGAGATGTGCGACAGAGCCGGATTCCCGGAAATGCATATAGAAGTCGACGGCGGAGTCGATACAGTAACGTATGAGCAGGTGGTCTCAGCCGGTGCAGACGTGCTGGTGGCGGGAAGCGCAGTCTACGGCGCAAAAGACCGCAAAAAGGTAATAAGTACTCTCAAAGGGGAAGGATGAGGTCAATGTTCTCAAAATCAGTTACCGAAAGCCTCGCTTCCGGCTCGATGATACGGGCAATGTTCGAGCAGGGCAATATTTTAAAGGCGAAATACGGCGCTGAAAACGTGTATGATTTTGCCCTCGGAAACCCGGACCCGGAGCCGGACAAGGATATTATTGACGACATACGCCTTCTGGCGGACGAGCCGAACATCCACAAATACATGTCGAACGCCGGCTTCCCTGACGTGCGCAAGACCGTTGCCACGTATATGTCCGAAGAGAGCGGAAGATACTTTACCGCCGACGAGATCGTCATGGTGACTGGAGCGGCCGCCGGCCTTTCCGTCACGTTCCATTCGCTGCTGAATCCGGGCGACGAGGTGATAACGCTTGCCCCGTATTTTATGGAGTATAATTCGTACGTCGGAAATCAGGGCGGCATCGTAAAACCCGTAAGAACGCTCCCCGGAACCTTCAGGCCGGACGTTGACGCCATAGCAAAAGCGATCGGACCGAAAACGAAGGCGATAATACTGAATTCTCCGAACAATCCGTCCGGAGCCGTATATCCGGAGGAGGATCTGATCGCGATCCGCGACGTGCTCAATGAAGCGGAAAAGAAATTCGGCCAGCCCGTATACGTTGTTTCTGACGAACCGTATTCGAAAATCATTTACGACGGCGTAAGAGTACCGAGCGTTTCCCGCATATTCACCAACAGTATAGTCGTCAATTCTTTCAGCAAATCTCTTGCCCTTCCCGGAGAGCGCATAGGGTACGTCGCTGTGAACCCCGATCTGCCGGGAAAAGACGTGCTCGAAGCGGCAATCGTATACTCTAACCGCACTCTGGGCTTCGTCAACGCCCCTGCGCTTTTTCAGAAAGTTGCCGCGAGACACCTTTACAGCGCCGTCGGGCTCGCCGATTACAAAGAGCGCAGAGATATGCTTTATAATATTCTCATTAACACCGGGTTCGAATGTACTCTCCCCAAAGGAGCGTTCTATCTGTTCCCGAAGAGCCCGATACCGGACGATAAGAAGTTCGCAGAGATCGCGCTCAAACACCGCACCATAGTAGTGGCAGGCAGCGGTTTCTCATATCCCGGCTATTTCCGCCTGTCCTACTGCGTAAGCCGCGAAACGATACGCGGAAGCGAAAAAGCGTTTGCGGAAATAATGGAGGAGTTAAAGAGTTAAGAGTTAAGAGGCGAACCGGATGATGACACGAATTTTGGGTCTCATGCGAACCCCAGGATCGGTTCGCATTTCGGTCAAACAAAATTCTTAGTCATCTATCCGGCTTCGCAGAAGTTCAAATGAAGGTTAGGGAATTAAGAGTTTAGAGTTAGGTGCCTGCGGCGGTCGCGGGGAAGAGTAGGTCATGGGAACTGATAAGGTGAAGAACAGTAAGAAAAAGCGTATCCCTAAGCTGCCGGTCATACTGGGAGTTTTCGTACTGCTGTTCCTGATCGCCCTCGCCGTCGTATTCAACGCACCGTTCTTCTCGATAAAAACGATCGAAGTTGACGAACTTCGCCATTATTCGCACGACGATATTGCCGCATATCTCGACAGTTACGTCGGGACAAACGGGTTCAAGGCTGTTTTTAAAAATTCCTCTCTGAAGCAGACAAGAAGCATTTTCAGCCTGGAACTCGTTGAAGAAGAAAAACGGATAATGTTTGACTGCACGTACCTCGAAAACGTCCGCGTTAAATACGTTCCGGGCGGTAAACTGAAAGTTACGGCCGAAGAACGCCGCGAATCTTTTCTGACCGAATACTACGACACGTACCTGCTGTGCGACACGCACGGTATCGTACTTGAAACGTTCTCGAAAGAAAATCTGCCCGAAGGGATGCCGCTCGTAAAGGGGATAACGCCCGGCGGATTTAAGCTCGGTTCGGGCATTTCAGACGGAAAAGACAAGAATATCGACACCGCCATACGCATCTGTGCGCTGATGACGCAGCTTCAGATGGAAGGATATATTGATATTGCCGACGTTTCGGATTATAATAATATATACCTGTATTGCGCACCGAGCCTGACGATAAAAATGGGAGGGCCGGACGATTTAGGAATTAAATTGTCGATGTTAAAGGGCGTAATGGATAAAGGCGTAAACGGGGAATCCAACGGCACTTTGACTGTCGCGGACGGTAAGCAGGCGACATTCGTTAAGAACGGAGAGAGGGAGGAATAGCCGTATGATACCCATACTGGGCATGGTCATCGGAATACTGATAGGTATCTTCCTTCCTTTTGATATTCCGGAAGGGATCACGGTATACGTTGCCGTCGGAATACTGGCGGGCCTTGATACTGTGTTCGGAGGCGCCGTGGCGGATATGCAGAAACGCTTCGACATCCGCGTGTTCATAACGGGATTTATCGGTAATCTGCTGCTTGCGCTGCTGCTGACTTTTATAGGCGAAAAACTGGGGCTCAGCCTTTATCTTGTTCCGATGTTCGCATTCGGCGTAAGACTGTTTGAAAATTTTGCAATACTTAGGAGACTCTTCTTCAGCAAGTTTATGAAGAAAGACGTCAGGAAGAAATAGGAGCGGTGATCATTATGAATGAATACATTGCGGTAATGGATATAGGTACCACCGGGGTGAGGCTGCTGGTCGCGAAAGTCGGGACCAACGGAAAGCCGCATATCGTTGCCAGAGATTATTCCGTATGCCACGGCATCAGAAAGTTTAAGATCGAAAATGCGGCGGAGGTCACGGAGAGCATACGCAAAGTGCTGAGACGTATCAGAGAAAAGACTGAAATAATTGTCCGCTCCGCTTACGTCAGTATTTCCGGGGCTCACGTGAAGTATGTGAAAAACGTCGATTCGGTCAATATTGCCCCCGTTTATTCCGAGGACGGCGACTACGGACCGGGCACCGAACCGGGCGTGGTCACGGGCAATGACGTTGCCGCGCTGCTCGATAAAGTCGAAGGTACCGAACTTTACGACAATGAATACCTGCTCGGGGCTGTTCCTATCCGCTTTACGCTGGATGACGGACTCCAGACGACTTCTCCCATCGGCATCAAGGCGTCGAACCTGCGCGTGGATGCTCAGCTTCTGATCGCGGAAAATACTTACGTCGAGGCTGTGAGCGAATGCGTCAGAGCGGCCGGGCTCGAGATCGACGGCTTCATTCCGCTTTCCGTCGCGGTAAGAGCGCTGCTTACGGCATGCCCGGATCCCGATGCGAGTACGCTGTTCATCGACATGGGCGGTTTCGCGACAGAATTCTGCGTGTTTTATAAGGGCAATATTTATTACGCTTCTGCGCTTCCGGTCGGCGGCGGTACGATCACCGGCGATATCGCGCAGGTGCTCAACGTGCGCAGGGAAGAGGCCGAACTGCTCAAGTGCGATTACCAGATCGCAGACGCTTCGCTCGTCACGAACGACGTTGACGTCGCCATCGGTTCGCTCGCGGACGGTAAGTCACGCGTCGTGAAATGCTCCGAGATCGTCGGGATCATGCAGGCGAGGATCGAGGATATATTCGGCATAATCAGGGAGAGACTCGACGTAGACGAGATCGACACGTCGTTCATTGACCGCGTCGTACTTTCCGGCGACGGCATCGTGGGCTTTTCCGGCCTGGATATAGTATGCGAGCGCGTGTTCAGAACGAAGCTTGCCGACATCGACTTTACGCGAAATACCGCGATGAAAGCGATATTCACGTACACCAGCGGCATGATAATGTATATAGCGTCAATGCTTCCTTACGGTATGAAGCGTTCTGATATCGAGCGCGAGGAGCCGGAAGGGGTCCAGGAGGACAATAAACCCGGAGTTTTCGGCTCGATCAAGGACAAGTTCCGCAATCTGATCGGAAAACTTCGTGATTAATGCCGCGATTTAAGAAAAAAGTATAAAAATAGTTCTTGCGAAAAAGAAAAATTTGTTGTAATATATAATGTGCAAAACGTTTTGTTGAACTAAGGGGGTTTTACCTTGAGCATTGAATATGATAGCGAAGCAGGGAAAGACGCGAAGATCGTCGTAATAGGAATTGGCGGAGGCGGAAACAACGCAGTAGACCGTATGATCGAGTCCGGTATGAGAGGCGTTGAGTTCATCGCCATGAATACCGATAAGGCTGTTCTGCTTAAGAACCGCGCAGAGACCAAGATCGTTCTTGGCGAGAAGCTTACTCGCGGACTTGGAGCGGGTGCTAATCCGGAGATCGGTGAGAAGGCCGCTGAAGAGTCGAGAGATGAGATCAATAAACATCTGCAGGGTGTCGATATGTTATTCATCACTGCCGGAATGGGC
>JAGCTF010000271.1 GCA_017963755.1 Clostridia bacterium
AAACACGGGAACGCGCCATGGCGCTGATGGCGGAAAAGGGCGCCAAGGCCGCCAGCGATGAGATGCACATCAACATCATGACCCTGTATAAATGGCGCAGAGAAAACCAGGAAGACACCCCCAAGGCCAAAACGGCGCTCAAAGGCATGGACGCGCTGCTGAACGAGATCTGCCGCGCCGTTTACACCTCGCAGGACCCGGATCTGAAAACCTCGCACGACGATCTGCTGAAGCGCGCCGCCGCGTGGGGCGTGAAGATCATCGAGCCGGCGGTGAAAAAGCTTGAGGAAAACAGAGCGTCGGACGGACCCGGCACGCAGGACATCCGCAGGCTCGATACGGCGCTCGCCGATATCGTGCGGATGATAATAGACGGTAACGGCGAGACCGGGTTTTACGACGATATGAAGCAGCGGTACGCCGACGCGATCCCGGAGGGCGCGACGTACGAGCAGCTGTATTCGCTTCTCGGACTATCGGAGCTTGCCGGACAGATAAACGAGGCGATGGATCTTGTCGGCGTGAACGAGGAAGCGAAGTATTTGAACGCAACGAAGATAGAGCGCTCGGAATTCGTCTGGGAACTGACGACGGCGGACAACGGGGTCGTGCGGATATATCCGCGCAGGATATTCGGAGATAAATACCCGGTCTGTCTGTACTTTTACGACGTCGTAAACGGCATACGCGAGAATGAAACGACGCCGGTAGTAACGACCGACAACGCAAATACGGACGACGAGGCGGAGCGCGAATTTCTGCTCGACATAATCCCGGATCTCTGCGTGCAGATATCCGCCGGATCGCAGACGGAGAGCGTTCTTGAAACGGCGCGGACGCTCAAACTGCCCGATCTGAGGGCGTTTTACGCCGAGCTGTCGACAGTACAGAACGCGAAGCGTGAGCTGAAGTCGCTCGTCAAGAAGTATGCGCTAATAGCGAACAATTACGAGCGGCCGGAACAAACCGACGCAAGCAATGAAAAAAAGGATCTTCTCGAACACGTAAAGAGGATATGCGATTGGCACGGCGTCAATTATACCGCGGTCTTACAGACGGCGGAACCGCTCGGAGAAGAAGATCTATCAGCCTTTATCGACGGCCTCGAGCCGGTTATAGACGACAAAGCGGCGCTTAAAAGCTATCTGAAAGAATGGTCGAAAAAAGCGCAGTGATCGCGTCATAATATAGATCCCGCACGCCGGTATACCGCAGCTAAATTCGCCCGTTGGGCGAGCTGAATTGACCTCCGGTCAGCTAAATTCGCCCGTTGGGCGAGCTAAATTCGCTGACGCGAGCTGAAAGAGGCGAATTTAATTTAGCTGAAGCCGTCAGGCTTCAATTTAGCTGCGAGCGAATGCGAGCAATTTAGCTCGTATTTAATTCATTTGAAAGAGAATAACCCACTGTGACACTTTCTGAGACAGAAAAATATCACGGTGGGTTTGTTTCTTCTTTATGCGTTTTCCCTATGCGGGATTTTTTTACTTTTCCTGATCCTTATCAGCCTTCTTTTTGCGTGATAATGATCTTTTGTACGCATTTTCTTATTTTTTCAAAGTCGATCTGACGTCTGCCAGCGCCGAGACGGTTCCGATGGCGAGGGCGGCGAATATCGCGCCTACCACGACGACGCCGCCGCCGAGGATCAGAACGGAGAAGACTGCGCTGCTGAAGTCGAGCGACGATATGAAAACGTAGACGATCACCCCGTCGATCGCCGCGGCGATCATCAGTATGACGATGCCGATGACGCAGTCTTTGACGAACTCGAGCTTTTTGTCCTCGTACTCCCGGCGGCTGACGTGCTCCGGGACCTCGGGTTCCTTCACCGCTTTGCCGCGGCGGGCTGAAGAGCTGCCGTATGTCCCTGCGCGGCGGCCGGGGGCGAAGTTTTCCTCGCTCTCCTCGAGATGATCGTACAAAAGCTGAGTTTCCGCGGCGTCGAGCTTCCCGTCGCCGTCAATATCGAAAATATCGAATGAAAAATCGTTGTCTTCCGGCATATGATCACCTCTTTAAAGACGTCAGTCCGGCGCTTTGCGGTATCAGTACAGCTTCGCGCCGGCGGGAATGTGCGGGTCGACCTGGAGCAGATGCAGTTTTTCCTCGTCGCCTTCTTTATGGACGGCGGAGATGAGCATACCGCAGGATTCTATTCCCATCATCGCGCGGGGCGGGAGATTCGTTATTGCTATACAGGTTTTTCCTATAAGCTGTTCCGGCTCGTAAAACGCATGGATTCCCGATAAAATGGTGCGATTCACTCCCGTTCCGTCGTCAAGCGTAAATTTTAAGAGCTTTTTTGACTTCGGCACGGCCTCGCACGCGAGGACTTTGACCGCTCTGAAATCGGACTTCTGGAAAGTCTCAAAATCAACGTAATCGGAGAACAGCGGCTCAATCTGAACATTTGAGAAGTCAGGTTTTTCCGCTGAAATGATCGGCGCGCCTTCTATCGCGGGCGCGGCTTCCGCCGCCGCCTTGCAGGCCTCCTGAGAGGGGCAGGTATTGCAGGCGCATTCAAAATCAGCCGGCAGTTTTTCCGTCTTTTCTTCCGATCCGGTCTTCTGAGATTTCATCGTCGGGAGCATTTGAAAGGTCTTAATATATGTTGTCATATAGTCCCTTTTGCTTTCTTTTCAGGCATTTCTCAAGGGTCGGTTTCACATAGCGTCCATTAAGATTTTATAAGTTGTGTTTGCGTTGTATCATTAATTGTTGTAAGTCCTTCATTTCTGTCAATACGAGACATCAGTATTTTCGCTGAAATGAAGCGCTTATAATACGCTACCTTATTATAACGCAAAAGTGCGATAAAGTCAATATCCAAGCGGGTCGAAACGACTACCAAGATGTTATAAAATGTAACTTTTTCAAAAATAAAAACTGCACCAAGACGATTCTTGTCCTGGTGCAGCTATTGATTTGGCACTTATCTGAATATAGATTCGAGTCCTTCAAATTCGCTCTTTTTAAGTTCTTTGGTCGCATCGGCGTAAATGTTCATCGTTGTAGATATGTCGCTATGACACAGAGCATCTTGAATGACTTTTATGTTTATCCCGGCTTCAACCATGCGAGTGGTGAAGGTATGCCTCAAAGTATGGCAGCTGAAATTCGGGAGCAAAACCGGAGGCATTTCGGATTTTTCAAACTCTTCCGTATTGCAGTCTCGTATGATCCGCTTCAAAGCCCAGTTCAAAGATGATTCATTATGAACTGATCCGTTTTTGTTAAGGAATACGAAATCGGTATAATCGTCGATGGTTACGTTACAGGAAAGCCCCACTCCTTCTTGATATAGCTTTTCCTGCTCCAAAGCATACTTTGCAAAATCCATGAGCGGGACTTGCCTTACGCTCGACTGTGTTTTAGTAGTGTTAATTGCGTAGTAGCAACCTTCCTTATACCCCGGAATGCTGTGAGCGTAATAAACGAGCGTATGATTGATGTCAACGAACCCTTCGTCAAGATCTACGTCACACCATCTCAGTCCGGTGGCTTCTCCGACTCTGAGCCCGGTTCCAAGCCAAAAGGCGAATATCGGATACCAGTGAGAATTGGCGTTGTTCTGCGAGAGATAGGCGAGAAACAGTTTTTGCTCGGGCAAAGTTAAAGCCCGTCTCCGTTCCATTTTTATCCCGTGTGCCTGCTTGATTTCCTTGATGACGTTATTCGAGGGATTGCTCCTGATAAAGTCGTCATCAACCGCCATTTCAAACACCTGATGCAGAACCGTGTGAACGCTGTCAAGCGTTGCGGGTTTTAGTCCTCGATCTTCAATCAGCGAGTTGTAAAAGCGTTTGACTTGCTTTTTCCCAGAACGGAATACTCATACTGTTTTTTACGAGCTGTAAGCTCCTCTGTAAGCTCCGCTGTAAGCTCCGTGAAATTGTCCAGAATACGGACAATTTCACGCTGTACCTCAATCGGGGGTACAGGAACCTACAGTTCAGAATAGATGGAATTCCAAAGCCTTTTATGCTCATCCGATGTATAATTCAAAAAGCCCATCAAATGATAAATGTAACGTAAGGAGGCAATGTCCTCCTTGGCAGTCAGCATTTTCATCGCTGATGATTTTACCTTGAACGGGAAATCAACCCACTTAAACGCGCCTGTGAAATCATCGAATATGATCACCGGATTATTTTAAGATGCTTCATATATTCCCTCCGTTTCATTCGTATATCCGAGAATAAATGATTGACCTGCGGTTAGAACCGGAGTTGTAAATGAATCATCATAACTTGTACTATTTACTATATACTTTCCTGGTTGCTCGTAATTTGCTAATTCTCCTATTTTACGATATTCTACACCATCGGGGCAGTATACTTCGATGAGTTCATCCAATCTGTTCATTCGTCAACCCCCTCAATCTCCCTAATGATAGCATTGATCTCTTCGCGGAGGGTCGCTTCGCGTGCGACAATTTCCTCTATTTGAGCGTTTAACTCTTTGATATTGATTTTAGGACGAGTGTCCTCGGATTCAATATAAGTTGAAACAGAAAGGTTATAAGCGTTTTTCTCGCTCGAAACTTCACTATATGGAACAAGCCGCGAAAAATGAGGTTCGTCTTTCCGCTCTGCAACAGCATCAATGATTCGAGTAATGTTATCATCGGACAAGCGGTTATCCGATAAACGATTCAACGTGCAAGTTTTGCCCATCACCGAGCAACTTTTCGCTGCAAACAGGGCAAATCTTGTCCGGAAGCAGAAAGCCTGTGTCGAATTGGTCGTCGAAAACAAATTCAACGTACTTGCATTTTTCGCATCTGTAATGAGGAGGGAGAGGGTTGATATTTGTTATGCCAAGCGCATAATCGATCAAGGAAGCGCCGTTTGCTCCGATCAAGTAAAACGGAAAATCATAGTTTTCCGCACTTCGGATAATTTCTCTGTGTGCAAGATAAATCGGCGCGTATCCGAAACGTGTTGAAGTATCCAACTCTTCCTGAATGCGTTTGCTTATGGTTTCGGGAAAAGGCAGACAGTATTTCGCTTCGAGGCTTGAGAGAACAAGATTTTTCAGTTTGTCATCTGCTTTCGCATCGGTTGGAATTTTGATTTCAAGGTATCCGGAGATATTGCCAGTATTACTCATTTGCTTTATTACCTTGTATTATTTTATTGTGTGTCTTCCAAAGAAAATTCTATAGTGTTTTCAAAATCTTCTTTTCGATTTTTACCGCAAATCGGACAGTAGTTAAAAAAGAACCTTTCATATCCTCTACCACAAGAACAGTTCCATGTTGCATAGTCAAATAGCTCTATTAATCCAATGTCCGGAATTGTTTTTCCTTTTTTACAATTAACGAGATCAATTCTTCTCCCGCAATTAGGACAATAATTATACCAGTTTCCAACTTCGATTTCACAACATTGTGTAATCAACGTCGTATCCCATGTCGAATCATCAAAGGTATCTATTCTATAATCACGAGCATAAAGACGAAGTGAATAGTTTTTTTGCAATGATTCTAGGTCTTCGGTTTTTAATATCGGTTTTTCTAATAATTCGACCCTTAAGCATAGAGGTCCATCGTTTAGACAATCAGAGAACAATTCGTTTATTCTTTGAGCGCAGTATTCAGGAGTCTCATCAATATATCCAAATGCTTTTGTTCCAATTTTTTCAAACATAACTTTGTAAGAATCAAAGCTTTCTTGTCCAACAATTTGTAATGTTACTGCATCGGATAAATCTTTACTCACAAATGTTATCAAATTTGTGTTCAGCATTATGCCTTGCTCGAGTTCCATTGTTTTAAATCCGGCTAAACAAACTGCGTCTTTCATTCTTGTAACAGTCTCTTGATCAACAACTTCAACATAACAATTTAGATATTCATATTCTTCAAAAGGCTTTCCTTCTTCGACCGTATTAGACCGTTCAATACCGTCATCATAGTTTTCACCCCATATTGAGACCTTTTTCAATGGGCAAAATGCCACTACAAATCTCGCAAGGACTTTATAAACTTCTTTTTCAAAGGACCTAACATCTTCGTTGCTTTTCATGATAAGAGAAGTATTAGTTTTTCTCGCTATGTATTGTATTATTTCGTGATAACGATCAAGCAGTATCTCACATGCAGGAAACGAAATGTCCTGATAATCAATAATATCAAACATGACAGAATATAGGCAATATACCTCTTTATCTGTAAGGCTATACAAATCGTTTCTCAGTTGCTGGAATCCATAGTAATGCTGTTTGTGAACATAACCCGATTTTGAAATATAATCAATTATACCACTCATTTTTTCAACCGGATTACTGCCTTCACATTCTTCTTGCAATACGAGAAGAGTTCTTGCAAAATTACGATCTTGTTCTGTGATATTATCTAGGTCAAGAAAATAATTCTTTTTGATTAAATAATACGAGAAGGATCTTATAAACCTTTTATTGATAAAGCTATCCATCTTGACCTCCCACTTCATTTTTGCTTGACGTAACGGCGTCACTTACGTATGATGTGATAAATCATAATAAAGTTGAAGAGTATCGTAATACGCTTATTCAATGAAGTTTTTTAAATCGCATAATTCATTATACAAATTGCGATAATGAACATATTTCCATAAAACCGAACCATCCCCGCCAGCATTACCTCCATAGGTGAGAATATCAGAGATACCCAAGTATGCTTCTTGAACTTGTTCTGCTGCCTCCATGCGAGAATTATAGTACGTCTCAAATGGTAATATAAAAGATTTATAGTAGTCACTATATGAACGATGTGGACCCGGTCCATCAGTTATTGATTGATACTTGCCTTTTAGAATATCTATTATCTCGTTATATACTCTTACAACTTCATTTTTCATTTTATTTGCTTCATTATTAACGTATTCAATATAATCGGCGTGCGTCCCCCAAGAGTACACTTCTTCAAACAACTCATATGCTTCTTGGTATGTAAAGAT
>JAGCTF010000038.1 GCA_017963755.1 Clostridia bacterium
CCGGCTCTGATGAGTGCGTCAAAGATGCTGTCGATCTTTATGACCGGCTTTTCGTACCTTCTTATGCCGTGGACTTCGGGCTGAGCTCCCGTGTACATAGTGCCAAAACAAACGGGTGTCACGGAGGGCATCACGGAAAGAAGCGGGACCTGAAGCTCACAGCGTCTTGAAACCGGCTCCAGAAGGAGCGGATATTTTTCGGCGATCCACTGCGCGATCGCATCGGGATTGAACATGAATACTCTGTCCGCTTTCTCGCCTTTTAGCTTTTCGTCGATATAATTTTTAATTGTTTGGTTTGGCTCCGCACTGTTTTCAGGCGGCTCGATCCCCATTGCGTAGCACAGTGCAGCGCAAACGGTATCGAGGGAGTCCTTGTTATAATCCATTATTTATTGCTCCTTTTTTTCATACGCTTCAAATACGAGCGACTCCCAGCCGTAACGGTAACCTTTAAAGGTTCTGCCGCCCAGCTCGGTATCAGCATGAAAATATGCGTCAAATATCTTGCCCGCGGCCGGAGCGGCGTTGCTGCCTGAAGAACCGTGCTCAATAAGCACCGAAACAGCTATCTCGGGATTTATTGACGGTCCGTAACAAATAAATACCGAGTGAGAGCTTTGACCGAACGCTTCCATTCCGGTTTCGGGCGTACCGGTTTTTGCACAAACAAAGCCCTCCGGAAAACTCTTGAACGCCGCGGAAGCATTTGCGCTCTGCTTCACCATCTCGGTCATACCTTCTTTAACAAGCCCGAGCGCCCAGGCACTCGCGCCTGTATGCGTTTTAGTGTTGTTGACCTCTTCGTCGGTGTAGACGATCTCTCCCGCGGGCGTCAAGACTTTCGCCAACACGTGCGGCGTATTTATGTACCCTCCGTTTGAAAGCGCAGCGGCGTAATTACTCAGCTGCAGCGGTGTAAACAGCGTATAAAGCTGCCCGATCGACGATTGCGCCGTATCCGAATCGCTCCAGATGTGGTAAATATCGCGCTCGCGGAGCTTCATTGTCGCCGGATTGCTGCGATATCCTGCATATTCTGCGATCTCTATCCCCGTTTTTTCTCCGAGTCCGAAAGCCTTTGCCCAGGAATCGATATTGTCTATCCCCGTATTAACACCAACGGTATAGTAGAACACGTTGCACGACTTGGCTAGGGCGGTGATCAGCGAAACTTCTCCGTGCCTGCTGAGACAGGAGTGAATTCTTCCGCTTATAGTCATACGTTTCTGGCAGTCAACGACCGTTTTTGAAGTTATTGTCCCGCTTTCGAGGGCGGCGATCGAGATCAGCGGCTTTATCGTTGACCCGATCGGATAAAGGCCCTGCGTGGCGCGGTTAAGTGCGGGAGCGGAAGGGTCGCGGAACAGGTCAATTATTGCCTGCTGCGCTGCGGCGTCGGTCGATGGGGCAACGAATATGTTGTTATCGTAATACGGGTAGCTCGCCATCGCCAGCACCTCGCCTGTCCTGACGTTTTCAACGACCGCGGAAGCGGCATTAGCGTCTCCGAAATTTTTAACGTCGTCCTTCATCGAAACGATATCCGCGATCGTTTCCTCCAGAATCTGTATCGTCTTGCTTTGGAGCGAATAATCGATAGTGAGATAGACGTCGTTCCCGGCGACAGGCGGCGTATACGACAGTGTCCTTATAACACCCGACTGATCGCGGTAAACGACCTTCGTGCCGTTTACGCCCTTCAAATACTCCTCGGCAGCCTTCTCAACTCCCGTTTTACCGATGATATCATCGCGCGAATAACCCTTGTCCCTGAGATCTTCGTACTCTTCCTGGCTGATCGCGTGCACGTACCCTATTATGTGGCTCGCATAGGCGTCATCGACGTAGACTCTGTAATACACTTCTTCGGTGGAAATGCCCGGAAACTCGTAACTGTGCGCCGTCAGGTATTCCATCGTTTCTTTGCACGCATCCGTTGAAAGTTCCATCGGCGTCAATGAACTCAGTCCGTACGAGAACGTCGCGTAACGGATGATCATTATTTTGTACGCCTGTTCGTCGGTGTATTCGTCGGACAATTTAAAGATCGTTTTGCGCAGGTAGTTGAATGCGTCGCGCGCGCTCAGGATCCCGTCTCTGTCGGACTTTTTCTGACCGCTTACAAGCGTGTTGATCCAGTTGCTTCTCGCGTTTTCCTTGTCTTCTCCCGCAAGTGATGAGCCCCACTCCAGCTCCGGCGTGATATAGCGGCGAAGATAATTCGTATACGTGTCATTGCCGCGCTCAAACAGCTCGATCAGCCTCAGATACATACCGTCGCGAAACGCCTGATCGTCTGGGGTATTTACCATATTAACTTTATATGACGTGCGCGTCGTGGCAAGCAGCACGCCGTTGCAGTCGTAGATATTGCCCCTGCGCGCCTTCACTGTCAGCTCCGCAGTCGTCAATACCGTTTCCGCCGCTTTCTGCCTGTACTCTTCCCCGTTGACGATCTGCATACTGTAAAGCCGCCAGATGAGCACGCCGACAATACCCGCAACGAGCAGTCCCACGTACGTTGCCCTGCTCTTGAAGATGCTTTTCAGATAATCTTTAAATCCTCTGAATTCAACGTCATTACGCATTGTCGATCACATTGCCTCTCCCGCTGTTATACAGTATATCCGGCTTCGGCCTGCGGATCCGCATCACCAGCAGCATGATCAGATAGAATACCGCGGCGACGACGATGTTGTACGCGCTGCCGGGAAGTATGCGTGTCACGAAATGATTCGCATATCCGTAATTGTAAAGCGCTCCGCCGCCGGCAATATAAACAGCTATGAATCTTATCATCAGGCTCTCGATGATCTCGTATGCCAGAAACAGCGGCGGCAACGCGGCCAGTCCTAAAAATTTGTTTCTTTCAAACAGCCTGCCTGTGGTGAGCGAACTTATCCAGCAGAACGTCAGATACAGGAACGCGTATATTCCCACGTATCTGCCGTAAACGATATCCATATAAAGACCGGCGGCAAATCCCGCTATTCCGGCGTGCAGGTAATTCAGCCTGCACGACAGTACGACCATAAAGCACAGCACAAGTTCCGGCTTGCACTGCGCGATCTTAAGCCGGTCAAAAAAGCCGGCCTGTATCAGTCCGAGGATGACAACGGCGAGGGCGATCAGAACGCCTTTTATTATTTTGCGCCAGTTCATGCCCCTTCATCCTCCCCGCCGGAAGTTCTTACAAGCACCGTAACAGAAGTCAGCGAAGTAAAATTGACGTCGGATACTACCGTCGCGTATCTGTTGCCATCCTCGTCCACAGTCACTTCTGAAACAACTCCCACCGTTAATCCCGCAGGATAAACGTCGCCGCTGTCCGCAGTTATAATAACGTCGCCAACGTATATTGCCGCATTCTTGGCTATCCTGTCCGCGACAAGTCCCGCCGTAAAGTTTTCGTTTGTCGTGCCGCTCACGCGCAAAAGCTCATCGTTTCTTTTGATCCTGCACATCAGTTCGCTGCGTTCGTCCACTATGCAGCGCACCTTGGAACTGTTATATCCGGCATTATAGACGAGGCCGACAAGGCCGTACGACGTCATCACTACCGTTCCGTTTTTTACGCCGTCCTTCGTTCCTACGTCGATCGTAAATTCATTGAACCAGTCCGTAATGTCCTTTGTTATTACAGAAGCGCGCAGAAGTGTGTAGTCGGCAACGATTTCTTTTACCCCCAGGAGCCTTTCAAGTTCCTCGTTTTTGCTGATCAACGGTTCAAGTTCGGCATTTCTCTGGCGTAAAGCGTCGTTTTCCTCGATCAACCTGTCGATCTCGGCTTTAATCGCCTTATTCTCGCGCATCACGGAAAAACGCTGCGAGATATTGTCCCCGAGGCGCGTGACCGCTCTCTGGAGCGACCTTACCGGAGTGCCCAAAACGCGAAAAGCGCCGTTCAGCCTGTCCGACGTGGTCGAAATAACCACGAGTGCCAGGCTGGCTACGGTAAGCACTATCAATATGAACACTGCTATTTTGTTTTTTCGCGACATGTCCGCTCCCGATGATCGATCAGCCGCTGCCTGTAAGCCTGTTTCGGCTCCACGCGCAGCAGGCGTCTATGTTATTGAATCATACACCCATGTTCCTGTTTCTGTAGATCAGTCTGCGAAGCGCAACGTCCGACAGGCATTTTCCGGCACCGAGCGCCACACAATCCAGCGGATTTTCCGCTATTGTCACAGAAATTCCTGTTTCTATCTTGATCCTGCGGTCAAATCCGCTCAGCAGCGCGCCTCCTCCGGTAAGCATTATCCCTCTGTCCATCACGTCGGCGGCAAGCTCCGGGGGCGTTTCTTCCAGCGATTCTTTTATGGCGGCAATAATGGTATTTACCGGCTCAGCGATCGCTTCTCCCACTTCCGAAGACGTTATTTTAATGTTTTTGGGCAGTCCGGTCTTAAGGTCACGCCCCTTTATCTCCATGTATTCTTCCTGCGGTTTGGGATAGGCGGCGCCTATAGTACATTTGATCTCTTCAGCCGTAAGTTCGCCGATCAGCAGGCTTCTTTCGCGCTTAACGTAATTTACGATCGCTTCGTCCAGCGCGTCTCCCGCGGCTCTTATGGATTTGCAGAGCACGACTCCGCCCGCGGACAATACGGCGACTTCCGCCGTGCCTCCGCCGATGTCAACGACCATGCTGCCGTTTGATTCTTTAAGGTCAATACCGGCACCGATCGCTGCCAGCACAGGTTCCTCGAACAATATCGGATGTCTTTTCGCTCCCGCTTTTTCGGCAGCCTGTTCCACCGCCATATATTCCACTTCGGTCACGCCCGACGGAACGCTGATGATAATATTCGACTTGCCTACGCCTGCCGCCGACTGCGCTTTTTTCAGTACGTAGCGTATTAGTTTCTCGGCCATATCGTAATCGGCGATCACGCCGTCTCTTATCGGCCGGACGGATACTATGCTGGCCGGCGTGCGCCCGAGCATCTTTTTTGCCGGATTGCCCACCGCCAGAACCTCTCCCGTGTGCCTGTTTACGGCGACAACGGAAGGTTCGCGTATCACTATCCCTTTTCCTTTGAGATATACCAGTATATTGGCTGTGCCTAGATCGATACCAATGTCTCTTGCCACTTTTATCCTGCCCTTTCGGTTGCTCCTGCTATTTTCATCATATCTCCGCTCTCAAAAAAGCTGTAGTAATCATTGTCCCCGAAGATCAGATGATCGGCTACCGTTATTCCGAGGAGCTTCCCGGCGCGGAAGATCCTGCTTGTCAGCGCGTAATCGTCCGGACTCGGGCTGCAGTCTCCCGTAGGATGATTGTGCATGAGCACGATCGACCTCGCCCGTCCTTCTATAGCTGCGTAAAAAATGTCCGACGGATCGACAGCCGCTTTGTTCGCCGTACCGACTGAGACCGTCACGTCTCTTATAATGCGCGATTTTGTGTCAAGCAGCACGACCTTTACCTGCTCCTGCGCCGACTGCATTTCTTCCATATAGAGCAGCGCCAGGTCGTCAACGTTTTTTATCTGCTCTCTGCTTATGCGCTTTTCTTTCAGTTCCCGTTTTCCGAGCTCAAACGCGGATCTCAGGACGATCGCCTTAACCCTTCCGACGCCTTTGACTTCGGACAATTTTTCTCTGCTGGCCGCTGCGATGCCGCGAAGGCCTCCGAACTGCTTCATCAGTGCGGCGGCAACTTCCAGCGCTGTCCGTTCTTTCGTTCCGCTTCTTAGCAGGATCGCCAGAAGTTCGGTCTCGGACAATCTTTCTTCGCCCAGCGCTTCCGCCCGCTCGTAAGGCCTTATTTCTTCCGGCAGCAGCCGCATCGTCGCTCTGTTTACGTTCTCCTGCAGCGCTCCGTTTTCTGCCGTTTCAGGCCCGCTTTTCTCTTTACTTTTTCTTATCTCTTTCATTTTCCCCTCCGGATCTGACCGTCCGGCGGAGTCCCCCTGTTCCCGGAAGCTCCGGGCAGAAAGAGTATACATTTTTTTGCCCTAAAACTCAAGGCGCGGCAGGAAATTTACCGTTATTTTCAGGGTTTTCCGGTTATTACCGGACTTTTCCGGATATTTCCGGCTCAGTCATCATCAGAACAGTCCGGAAATAACACCCTCAGAGCTTACGTCTATCTTTTCAGCCGCCGGAACTTTAGGAAGTCCTGGCATCGTCATAATATCTCCGGTAAGCGCGACAATAAATCCGGCACCGGCGGAGACTTTCACGTTTCTTACCGTGACCGTAAAATCTTCCGGAGCTCCGAGTTTTGCGGGATCATCGCTGAAGCTGTACTGCGTCTTTGCCATACATACGGGAAGCTTGCCGTATCCGAGCTCTTCAAGACGGTCTATCTGCTTCTTCGCATTTGCCAGGAACGCTACGTCTTTTCCGCCGTAAACTTTCTGCACGATCGCGGTGATTTTATTAACGATCGAATCTTCCAGTTCGTATGAGAACGTGAATTTCTCATCAGTACCCTGCTCGCACAACCTCACGACTTCGCGGGCAAGCGCCTCGCCGCCCTTGCCGCCTTCCGCCCAGACGGTCGAAAGTACGGTATTTACGCCAAGCGCGCGGCACTTTTCAATAATAAAGTTGATCTCATTGTCCGTATCGGTCGGGAAACGGTTTACGGCAACGACACACGGCCTGTGATATACGTTTCTTATGTTCGAAACGTGTCTGAGCAGGTTCGGTATGCCTTTTTCAAGCGCGTTCAGGTCTTCTGCCGCCAGATCGGTCTTGGGCTTTCCTCCGTGCATCTTAAGCGCGCGAACGGTCGCAACTACTACGACAGCGTCAGGCGTGAGCCCGGCTTCGCGGCATTTTATGTCAAGGAACTTTTCCGCGCCGAGGTCTGCACCGAATCCGGCTTCGGTAACGGTATATTCACCCATTTTGAGCGCCGTTCTGGTGGCAATTACGGAATTACAGCCGTGGGCAATATTTGCAAACGGTCCGCCGTGTACGAACGCGGGCGTGCCTTCGAGCGTCTGCACGAGGTTCGGCTTAAGCGCATCCTTAAGCAGCGCCGTCATTGCCCCCACCGCTTTGAGTTCCGCCGCAGTCACCGGCCGGTCGTCGTACGTGTAGCCGACAATTATCCGCCCGAGCCTGAGTTTCAGATCGTCAATTGACTCCGCGAGGCAGAACACGGCCATTATTTCGCTGGCAACGGTGATGTCATAACCGTCTTCGCGCGCAAACCCGTTTGCCTTGCCCCCGAGCCCGTCGACAATATTTCTGAGCTGCCTGTCGTTCATATCCACGCAGCGCCGCCACGTGATCTTGCGCGGGTCGATCCCGAGCGCATTTCCCTGATGTATATGGTTATCGAGCATTGCCGCCAGGAGGTTGTTCGCCGCACCGATCGCATGAAAATCGCCTGTAAAGTGCAGGTTTATATCTTCCATCGGCACTACCTGCGCATATCCGCCGCCCGCTGCGCCGCCTTTTACCCCGAACACAGGTCCGAGCGACGGCTCTCTCAAAGCAACTGTCACTTTTTT
Source organism: Clostridia bacterium (assembly GCA_017963755.1). Taxonomy (GTDB): domain Bacteria; phylum Bacillota; class Clostridia; order UBA1212; family UBA1255; genus UBA1255. The sequence continues at coordinate 7,482 of JAGCTF010000038.1, forward strand.
CCCAATGCGCGAAAGTCCGTCGGAAAGCCCTATGGTCGTCGTAGTCTTTCCCTCTCCCGCAGGCGTAGGCGTTATCGCCGTAACGAGCACAAGTTTTCCGTCCTTATTCTTGTTCTCTCTCAGATAAGCCAGATCGATCTTTGCCTTATACTTTCCGTAAGGCTCGACATAATCCGCCGGAATGCCCGCTTTCTCCGCAATTTCATAGATCGGTTTCATTTTGCACTGCTGCGCAATCTCGATGTCGCTTAAAAATGCCATTTTGCTTCCTCCTGTATATATGCTCTGTATATATGCTTCTGTCTGTTTTTACCCGTTTATAGTCTTCGTTTCTGCTTTTTATTGCTTTATTTACTGCTTTTTGCTTTGTTCGCGCCGCCAGTAAAAGAGGTACTGCTGCGCAAATCCGCCGTATTTTTGAAAATGTGTTTTCACGAACTCCGTGATCAGCGGCAGCGGCGGATCAGTTCCTTCCGGAATTTCCGGAAAATACAGTTCGTGCATCAGCCTTTTTACCCACACGTCCACAGGGAAAGCGTCAAGGTCTCTGCCTGTAAACAAATTTACGCACGCTGCGACTTTCGGTCCGACGCCCGGATAACTTTCGGGCTCGCTGATATCGCCTCCGAGGTCAATATATCTCTTCGCTGCGGCGGCAATATACGGCGATCGGTACCCGGCGTGGCACACTTCCGAGATTTCTTCAGGCTCGGCGGCGGCAAGTTTTTCTGGCTCCGGAAACGCATATACCGCTTTTCCGCTGTCCTCGTCGATCCCGATCTGCTCCCCGTACCGCTCGCTCAGGACCTCGATGCACTTGCTGATCCGCGGAATGTTGTTGTTCGCAGAAATAATAAACGAAATAAGTGTTTCAAACGGCTCCTGGCGAAGAAGCCTGATCCCGCGCCCGAAATCCGTTGCCTCCGCAAGATACCCGTCGATTCCGGAAAGATACTCCCGGATGGCGGCATAATCGGTACCGAGGTCAAAATAATTGCCCCACTCCTGCAAAAACGCTTCAGCTCCGTCCCCGCAGACAGTCACAGTTCCGCTCTGTCTGTCGGACTTCAGTTTGAGCTGTTTTTTGCGGGCAATCCCTTTCCACCACTCGCCTTCCTGTTTCCAGCGAAAACATTGACCGCACGTAAATATCCGCCTGCAGTCAAAGTCGTCAATGCTGAAAGTCACGGTCTCAGTTCTCGCCAATTTCGCGTACCCCCGTCATTTTGCGCATGCCGCGCGGCAGCGCGTCCCTGGAATTTTTCCACGGTTCCTGTGTGTATCTGTAATCAAACTTTTTAGTAAACCAGTTGACCTCGTCCTGAATGCGGGAAAGGTTTTCGAGCTGCTGCGGCACGAGCGACGATAAAAGTTCGTCCTGCTTTCCGGGCGAAAGCATTTTCCCCGCTTTTTCGCACAAAACCTCAAAATGCTTCATACAGTACCCCTGGCCTGCGTCAACTTTCTCCCGGAACTCTTTCTGAGAAAAATACAGGTAGAATATCACGTCGATGTATCTTTCCATCGTTCTTTCGAGATCCTGGCAGATGCAGCAGGTCTCGCTGTGTTTTTTCCAGTAGTCGCATATTCCCTGCGCCGCCCGCACGCTGTCTTTACCCTTTCCTTTGCCTCCGAACAGCGATTTGCGGCCCTCGTCGGCTTTAGGCTTTTCTCCGGCGATCTTTCTAAGTCTCGCGATCTGCTCCGTCATATACGTGTCAAGTATAAGTCCGAGTCCCAGCCGGTTCGTCTGCGTTTTATACATCATTCCGAAATGTTTTCCGCAAAAACCGGTATCATTGGTCGCGATCCTGTTCTCCGGCTCCATCAGTGAGGGGCCAAGATAATAATTAACTCTGTCGTTTTCAAATCGCGCCTCGAGCGCACAGAGCGGACATTCGCACGGCGTCTCGTACACCTCAGTGACCGGGATCGTATATATGGTGTCTTTCATTATTTGGCCTCCCTTATAACAGTCACGCCGGAGTTGAAAGGATTTTGCGCCGCCGCAGCGGTTCCGGTGCCCTGCGTCTTTTTCATAACTATATTCTTTGCAGTCAGGATGACGGCGACGGAATTAAGAGAAGTATACTTTTCTATTTCTTCCGCGATCTCTTTACGAAGTCTGGAAAAAACCTGCGGAAGAGGATATCCGTAATACAGCACGATATCCATCTCGATACGTATTCCGTCCTCTGCCTTATCTGCCCTGAACCGGGTGATTCGCGAAACCGCCTCGTTTTTCTTTGCGGCGTGCTCTGCAAGCTGGTATATCGTATAATCCGAGATCGTAAAACGGCCGAGATAGCTGTAAGTGGGGCGGATAACAGATTTCTCCCCCATATTTTCGTAACTTCCGGCGCCTCTTCTCCTCAAAATGTTGAGCGGGTCAAGCATTACCCCGGAGAAGTCTTTCTTAAGCTCCATCGTCGGTACGGGGACAACGTGTTTTCCTTCCATTCTGCGCGTGTTAAGCGCCTGCTGTATCTCGTACGGGCTGGAAATGTCCTGAATGTATATCGTCTCGTCAATATCTCCGAGCCCGAGCCTGTTTGCGATCCTCTGCACCATCGCGTCCGAGGTGCCCAGAATGAGCACCTTTTCCGCGTTGTTTTCCTTAAGCGCGCTTTTTATTTCGAATGCGTGAGCGTCTTCGGTCAATACCGCCGTCCGGATCGCCGCCACTTTGGTCTTTTCCGCCTTGGCGGACTTTCCCGCCAGCACGGAATTGCCCTTAATAAGCAGTCCGTCGTCGATCACAAAATCGATATTATGTTCTTTGGCGACCCACAGCGACCGGTGGCTTTTTCCCGTACCGCTTGCGCCTACCAGCGCGCAAACATACATCTTTACTCAGCCTCAGTTATTATCTTCGTCCTGAACGGCCTCTTCTGCGCCGCCCTCTTCGGAAATTTCTTCTTCAACTTCGACTTCCGGGATCATATCTTCCCCTTCTATCGTCTCCGGCGCTGCACTTTCTTCGCCTTCGTCATAAGAAGTAGCGTCACAACTCGTGATATAATTATCTGCGGAAGCTTTCATAAGAGTAACGCCTCTTGCCGTTCTTCCGAAGATGCTTATATCTTTCGCATGGACCCTTATGATCGTGCCGTTGTTCGTGATCATCATAATATCGTTGTCGTCCGTTACCATAAGGAGTCCGACCAGCGCACCGGTCTTATCCGTCTTCTTATAAGTGATAACGCCCTTGCCGCCGCGGCTCTGCTTTCTGTAATCTTCAACGTTTCCGCGCTTTCCGAAGCCAAATTCGCTTATGATGAGCGGCGTTGCGCTTTCGCTGCACACGTCAAATCCGATCACGTAGTCGTTTTCTTTAAGCGTCATGCCCTTTACGCCCATCGAAGCTCTGCCGGTCTCGCGCACGTCGTCAATAGAAAATCTTATCGACATTCCGTTCCGCGTCACCATCATCACGTCTTCGTCATTTGCGAGCCTTACGTTGATAAGTTCGTCGTCGTCGCGCAGATCGATGGCAATGATGCCTGAAGCCCTTACGTTCGCGTAAGCGGACAATGCCGTTTTCTTGACTATTCCGTTCTTTGTTCCGAAGAGCAGGTATTTCGCGTCTTCAAACGATCTGATCGCTATGAGCGAGGCAACTTTTTCGCCTTCCGTCAGCCGCAGAAGATTGACCACCGCCGTTCCTTTCGCCGTCCTTCCGGCATCCGGGATCTGATACCCTTTAAGCGAGTACATGCGGCCCTTGTCCGTAATAAACAGAAGCGTATCGTGCGACGACGTGATCATCAGCTGCTTTACGAAATCTTCTTCGCGCGTTCCGGCGCCGGTGATTCCTTTTCCGCCTCTGTGCTGTGCGCGGTAAGTGTCCGCGGACGTTCTCTTAATATAACCAAGGTGCGTAAGCGTTATGGCGATATCGTGCTCGTTTATAAGATCTTCGAGATCGATCTCTCCTTCAAACGGCAGGATGCGTGTTCTGCGCTCATCCGCGTACTGTGCCTTAACAGCCAGCAGTTCGTCTTTTACAACGCCCATCAGCTTGTTTTCGTCTTCCAGCAGACTGCGGAAGTACGCGATCTCTTCCATTTTCGCGTTATATTCTTCCAGAACTTTGCTGCGTTCTATTCCGGTTAAGCGTCCCAGGCGCATATCTACTATGTACTGCGCCTGTCTTTCGGTGAAATCGAATCGTTCCATCAGCCCCGCTTTAGCGTCAGGCTCTGTGCGGGACTCGCGGATGATGCGGATCACTTCGTCGATATTATCAAGGGCTTTGAGCGTGCCTTCCAATATGTGCGCGCGGTCAAGATCTTTGTCCAGATCGAACTGCGTTCTTCTGCGTACGACCGATTCCTGATGCGCGAGATAGTATTCCAGCGCTTCTTTAAGATTAACGACTTTCGGCTGGTACGTGCCGTCCTCGCCCGGAACACATGTAAGCATGTTCACGCTGAACGCAGATTCGAGTTCGGTGTATTTATACAGCTGGTTGAGCAGAACGTTCGCGTTAGCGTCTTTTTTAAGTTCAATAACGATCCTTATTCCGGCCTTGCTGTACTCGTCGCGGAGTCCGCTGATGGCGTCAACTCTCTTGTCCTTTACAAGTTCGGCGATGCGGGCAACGAGGTTCGCGTTATTGACCATATACGGAAGTTCAGAAACGATTATCTGCTGGCGTCCGTTCGGCAGCTCTTCTATCTCGCATTGTGCGCGGACAACGATCCTGCCTTTTCCCGTCAGATAAGCCTCCCTGATCCCCTGCTTGCCCATAATATTTGCCGCAGTGGGAAAGTCCGGGCCTTTTATATATTGCATGAGTTCGTCAATGGAAATGTCGCGGTTATCGATCAGTGCAACGACGCCGTCAATGACTTCGCCCAGATTATGCGGCGGGATGTTCGTCGCCATACCGACAGCGATACCGGAAGAGCCGTTGACCAGCAGGTTCGGGAATCTCGATGGCAGTACCACCGGTTCTTCTTCGTGTTCGTCGAAGTTCGGCTTGAAATCCACGGTGTTTTTGTTGATATCCGCCACCATCTCGAGCGCGATCTTAGTAAGTCTCGCCTCGGTGTAACGCATTGCAGCCGGAGGGTCGTTGTCGCGGGAACCAAAGTTTCCGTTTCCGTCTACCAGCACCGCTCTCATCGAGAAGTCCTGGGCCAGCCTTACGAGGGCATCATATATAGCGGCGTCTCCGTGAGGGTGATATTTACCCATAACGACACCGACCGTGGTTGCGCACTTTCTGTAAGACTTATCCGGCGTATAGCCTTCCTCGAACATCGTATAAATTATGCGCCTGTGGACAGGTTTAAGACCGTCTCTTACGTCTGGAACTGCCCGGTCAACGATGACGCTCATCGCGTATTCGATGAAGGACTGCTTCATCTCCTTCTCTATTTCTCTCGGAACAACTCTGTGTTCTTTGCGAAACGCGTCGGAATTCTCGCCGGGTCTGTTTTCCACTTCTTTTTTCATTGCAAATGAACTCTCCTTGTCTGGAAATTTACCTGCTGATTATACCATTTTAGACTGCTTTTTGACAATGCTTTTTATGCCCGCTTCGGACAATTATTTTTGGTCGGTTCGTTAAAAACCGGCTTGAGGCCATTTTTTCTGCGTTTTAATGTGATTTTCGACAGGGGGTCGAAAATATGTATAAAATCGCTATTTCGGCCTCGCAACGCGGTTTTTGAATGTTTTTGATTTTGTTCAATTAAGCGAGTCCTTATGCAGCCTCTTTCTTCTGCAAGTCCTGCCTGCCCTGCCTTCCGGCATTTACAACGCTGACGCCGCTCTTTAAAGTAACTTCGTTTTCCGCCCTGGGAACTTTAATGACGATCTCAACGTTCTTATCCGTATTACGTTGTCCGGCGATCACCCGAAGGCCGTTTTTGCTTGTTATTTCGACAAGTTCTTTTACGGACTTGATGAGCAAGCGCAGCCGCTCGGCATTGACCTCCGGATCTAACTGCGCATCCGAAGTGTTTCCCTTTATCTTATCCTGCTCTTTTTTGAACCGTTCGGTCAATCTCACGTAATTTTTTGATAGATTTTGATTTGACGCCTCCACAAGTTCGCTGATCCGCGCTTCGGTCTCTTCGGCGCTGAGCTGCTTTTCCAGCGTAAGATCCACGATCAGTCTCTGAAGCTTTTCGTCGTCAATTTTCAGTATTGCTCTCGCATGCCTTTCCGTTAATTTTCCGTCCGTGATCTTTTTGCGCACAGCGGGAGGCATTTTGATCAGGCGCAGCTTATTACTTATATATGACTGACTTTTTCCGATCCGCTCCGCGAGCGCTTTTTGCGTATATGCGCCGCTGTCTATTATCTTTTTAAAGTAATCTCCCTCTTCGAAAAAGTTGAGGATCCCTTCCATTTCGCTGATGATACTGAGCATCGTTTCATGCTCGCCGTCCTGGCTGCAGATGATCGCAGGTATTTCTTTAAGACCGGCACGTATCGAGGCAATAAACCTCTGTTTTCCGGCGATAATATCGTATTTTCCTCTTTTTGTTTTTACGACGCATACAGGCGTAACAGTCCCGCTTTTCTCGATCGATTTAACCAGTGCGCGAAACTTTTTTCCCGTTTCTCCGAAAGAAACATTTCCGCATCTTATTGCTTTTACCGGGATCTTTATAACGTCTCCCGGATTTTCGCTTTCTTCTTTTGAATTCAGAACAGTATACTTTTTCATCGCACATCCTCCAGTTCAGGTATTCTGTTTGTATTTATTTGCGTTAGGGCGGTACCTTCCCTTCCGCGCTCAGACCGCGAGTCCGGCTGTCTGCGGATGTCTTTTATACTACGATTGAAAGGAAAAATAAACACAAAAATCTCGACAAAAATCGACAAATTCTGACATATTTCGACGCGATTTTATCTTTTTTGATATATCGGCCGCGTTTCTTCGCAAGAGATAAAAAAAGTGCCCCGGGAGGCACCAAAAAATTTTTATTTTTCTCGTTTTTAAAGCGGAGATTTTGCGGGAAGGCCTGCTTTTCTCGGATATCTGGACGGCGACGGAGCAATTTTGGCAACGCAAATGATCCGCCTCTTGAGCGTCTCCTCCGTCCCGAGCTCAAACGAGTCGTCAGAAATCAACCTGCCGTTAAGCTCTTTAATTGCCCTCGAAGCATCCTCTTCAGCCGGGCCTTTCATCGCTATGAATTGACCGCCGTTCTTTACAAGCGGCAGGCAGTATTCGACAAGGATATTCATCGGAGCCACCGCTCTTGCCACGGCGACGTCGAACCGCTCGCGGTATTGTCCGCTCCGCCCTGCGTCTTCCGCTCTCGCGTGCACGGTCCTGATTTCTTTAAGTCCGAGCTCTTTTATGACGGTGTCAAGAAAATTCAGGCGCTTTTTAAGCGAATCAAGCAGTGTGATTTCGAGTTCGGGGCGCATTATTTTAAGCGGGATCCCCGGAAAACCGGCCCCGGTTCCCACGTCGACAAGCGATATTCCGGCTTTTTCGATTTTTTCCGGATCATTACCGGTTTTTCCGGATTTTTCCGGATTTTTCCGCGCGTCGATCATACGGTCAATATACGGCAGCACGCTCAGGCTGTCCGCAAAATGCCTGAGTGCGACTTCGTCCGGGTCAATTATTGCCGTCAGGTTCATTACTTTGTTCCATTCGGTCAGGAGTTCGTAATATTTTTCAAATTTTTCCGCTTGCTCCGGCGTAAGTTCGGGAGAAATAACGGCTGTATTCAGCATACTTCACCCTCCCCGCCGTCCTTTTGAGCTTCAGACGCGCAGTTTCCGGGCTCAGCATTGTACTTTTTAAGATAGATCATAAGCGCGGCAATATCCGCCGGAGATACTCCGGTGATCCTCATTGCCTGGCCGATCGATGCGGGCCTGATTTTTCCGAGCTTTTCGCGCGCTTCATTGCTAATGCTCGGCACCTTTAGATAATCGATCTCGGCCGGGATCTTCTGTCTTTCGCGCTTCTTGAATTGCTCCACCTGCAAAAGCTCACGCTGGATATAACCGCTGTACTTGACAACGATCTCGACCTGCTCCGCCTCGACGGGCGAAAGGTCCTTGACCTCCGCCATATCCGGAAACATTTTTTTCAGCTCGTCAAGGGTTATTTCGGGGCGCCTCAGCAGATCAGCCGCGCTCGCACCCGCATGAAGCTCCGCACTCCCGATATCCGCAAGCAGCGAATTGACCCCGGAAGCCGGACCGATAAACGTTGTCTCCAGCTTTTTGACCGCGTCTTCAACGTGCTTTTTCCGCAGAAGAAACCGCTCATACCGCTCGTCCGAAACAAGCCCGATCCTGTGGCCCTTCTCCGTCAGCCTCGCATCTGCGTTGTCCTGCCTCAAAATAAGCCTGTATTCTGCTCGCGACGTCATCATTCTGTACGGTTCTTTCGTCCCGCGCGTCACGAGATCGTCAATAAGCACCCCGATGTACGCTTCGCTACGGTCAAGCACCAGCGGCTCTTCTCCCCTGAGTTTGAGCGCGGCGTTGATGCCGGCGATCAATCCCTGTCCCGCGGCTTCTTCGTACCCTGACGATCCGTTTATCTGCCCTGCGCAGAAAAGGCCGTCGGCAAGTTTGCTTTCGAGTGACAGTTCCAGTTCGCGTGCATCTATCGCGTCATATTCGATCGCATACGCAGGCCTCATAACACTTGCGTTTTCAAGTCCTGCTATGCTGTGCACAAAATCCAGCTGCACGTCTTCCGGAAGGCTCGAGGACAAACCCTGCAGATATATTTCCTCTGTTTCGCGCCCGAGAGGCTCTAAAAAGATCTGGTGGCGGTCCTTATCCGCAAAACGCATTATTTTATCCTCTATCGAGGGGCAGTACCGCGGCCCTACGCCTTCTATCATCCCGTTGAAGAGCGGCGATCTGTGCAGGTTTTGTTTAATGATTTCATGCGTCTTTCCGTTCGTGTGCGTAAGGTAGCACGGGATCTGTGTGCCTCCGCCTGCGACTCCGCGGGCATCCTGCTTCTCCTCCGGATCAAATTGGAAAGTAAACGGGGGCTCGTCGCCGTACTGGATCTCGGTCTTCGAATAATCCACCGTAAGGCCGTTGACCCTCGGAGGAGTGCCGGTTTTCAGTCGAATGATGGTATGTCCGAGCGCTTTTAGGCTCTCCGAAAGGCGGTTTGCCGGAAATTGACCGTCCGGACCGCTGCTGTACGACGTTTCGCCGACAATTACGCGTCCTTTGAGGTACGTTCCGGTGCAGGCAACGACACATTTGCAGCGGTAAAATGCTCCGAGGTGGGTGACAACGCCGCAAACTTTGTATTTTTTCCCCGTTTCGCCGCCTTCAGATACAGGTTCGGTGACGATTTCGACAATTTCTCCCTGCTTGAGCGATAAATTCGGCGTCTTTTCCAGCTCGTGCTTCATATAGATCTGATACTGGCGGCGGTCTATCTGCGC
>JAGCTF010000005.1 GCA_017963755.1 Clostridia bacterium
CAGCCGTTGCCGTCGGAGCATCCGCAGCCGTTGCCGTCGGAGCATCCGCAGCCGTTGCCGTCGGAGCCTGTTCGCCGGTCGAAGTCGGTGCCGTATCCGTTTCCACAGGGGTAACAGTCGACGGAGCCGTCGTTTCCGCAGCCGGTCCATCTGTAGGCAGAACTGTCGTAACAGCTGTAGCGGCAGCAGTTGTCTCCGGAGTTGGAGTAACGGAAGCGGCGCCGGTCACGTCAATACCGGTCACAATATTGTCCGCAGGCGTATTTATTACGATCAACTCATTGCCCCCGGGCGTTTTGATACAGCCCGAAAACGAGATGGCCAGAAGTGCGGCCAATGTAAGGGCAAGCAATCTTTTTTTCTTTATATTCATGATACCACGTCCTGTTTATGCCTAAAAGCCCGTCCTTCATGATCTCACAACAAAGCCGAACGGACCCGGATCCCGTTGCAGGAACCTGATAAAATTATAACATAATAAGGCAGAATTCATCAAGAATTAATGAATTACAGCACTTTTCCTTCTCGCAGGCGCCGGCAATTCATTGACCATAGATCCAAGCAGTTTATTTAGAAAATCGCGGTCGTCAACGTCGTCGACCAGCAGCATTTCCTTCGCTCCTTCGTACGGAATTTCCAACGCCGCTTCAGGCATCAGCAATTTTGCCGACTTCGTTGGCTTGACGAGAAACCTGTCGTCATAAATCCCGCCCACGATCTTGCCCTGATAGTAAATAATAAACTCACCCATCATCGCCTTGTACGAAATGCCTTTAAGCGATGAAAGCTGATCAAGAATGAACTCCAGATACGATCTGCTTGACGCCATATTATTTTCCTCCCCTGATCCAAATCAGTTCGTGCTCGCCGCCCGGGCCGCGGATGTCAATGTTACCATCGCCGGCACCCGCGGCTTCGTCGTTAAAGTGACAGTTAATGAATAGTCGGCTTTATTTGGCCTTTTCTCAATTATTGCCCGCCTGATCGAAGTCAATCAATATTGCCCTGCAGGGCGCGCCGTCTGCTCCGGCCAGATTCAGTGGCGCAGCGTTCAGAAGATAAACGCCCTCCGGTACTTCTGCGAGCCTTATCCCTTCGAGCAGAATAACGTCTTCGCCCAAAAGCGCAAGATGCACAGCCATAGGCGCGTTTTCCGGCCCGACAGTCTGAGATTCGTTGCCCAAAAGTAAAATGTTCGAGTCTGCGAAGACTTTTGCTGCATCCGGAGAAACTTCCGCTTCTCCTTTTATCAGGATTCTTCTGGCCGCTTCCCGGTCCGCTTTTTGCGCTTTTCCTATTATTTTTGCGGCATCGGTTCCGGATACCGTCCCGCGATGTTCCGCGACGAACGCCTTGCCGACGAATGCATCCAGACGTACGGCGTCAACGGTTTTTCCGTCTTTTATAAAGTGATACGGTGCGTCAATATGCGTTCCATTGTGAGCGCACATACTGAATGCAGTCAGATTGCACACGTCGCCGTCCGCTATAGAACTGAGCGTCGTTTTTTCCGGCGCAGGATCGCCCGGAAACACGCAACACCCGAAAACTTCCTGTGAAATATCAAATATCTTCATTTGAGACCTCTCTTTATCATAATATCACGATCATACTGGAGGAAGTACGGCTCCAGTAGAGGATAAAACTCCTGCAATTTTTCGCGGGTCGAAAACACTATATCACAGCCCCGGTCATCGTAGACCGAAAGGATACATTCGTTTTTAAACGACACGAGACTGACTTCTGAATTGTTCTCGTCTGCTATCTGTTTTTCGATCAGATCCAGATCGTCAAAGCCGGTATCATCAGCGTAGCATACGATTCGATTGCGGCGAACGTCAGGATCGTCAGGCTCATAAGTTTTCAGCCCTTTTACGCTTACGTGCCTGTATTTCATCATATTTTCAAGCAAAAATCGCAGAGCACGCATTTCGCTGCCGATATATCTGTCAATGATCTCTTTCGTATCACCGTCGTACTCAAGGCTCCCCGCATCTCCGCTGTCTGACCAGTCGTAGATCCATTGATTAAAGATAATTGCGTCCGCCTTGTCCGGGAAAAGGATATTATATATCCTGATCGCTCTCTCCCGCGCCTGCCTCATATACTCCTCGTGCGTTTTCCCGATGCCAAGCTCGCATCTCAGCGCGAAAGTATTGTTGTAGAAGTATGGCTGAAGGTAATCAAACGATCTATCTGTTATTAAACTTTCAATTATGCTCTTCATGCTATTTCCCTGATCCTGATATAGTTTTTGAACTGCCCGGTTTGCTATGACATAATTTGACGATCCGCAACGCTTTTGCTGCTCCTTATCTGCACGGCAAGTTTTTCATAGAACTCTATATAAAAAGCGATCCTTGCCCTCCACAGTTTTTCGGCTGTTGCAGTCCCCATAGGCATATCTGCCAGCTTTTTCAACTTTGCGAGCCGCATTTTAGTATATTCGGTTTTTTCTTCTAAGCTTTTCTCGAGAAACCTGTCGCTCGTTAAAGATTCATAAATGCGATAAGCGTCGAAGCGGTCAATATTGTCCGCGTCACCTACGGTCAGTGCGAAAGGCGTCCTCTCGCCCGCGAAATCCGCTTCGTCGTCAACGTGAATAGCGATCCCGTAGCAAATGTCATTGACGCGCTCTTCCGGGATCCCAAGTTCCATTAAAAACGGGCGGGCAATCACAGCAGAGCGTCTGCCGTGATTTTTCCAGCCGTCGTCACCGAATTCTTCGCAGTACGAGACATCGTGAAGAAGGCAGGCAATGACCGTCTCTGTCTCGTCAAACCCTTCCTTTTTCGCAATTTCCAGGCCGATGTTTGCAACACGGTAGGAGTGCTCGATCCTGTATGCTTTGTCATAAGGATGTTCATTCAAATAAATTGCCGCATCGAATTTCCGCTTCAGAAATTCTTCAGTTTTCTTTACTAATCCGCTATCAAGCATTTAATACCTCCATAGATCCTGCTTTGCCGTGATCAGCCCGGATATCTGTAACTTGATCTTTCGACCGTTTATACATGTTAATTCTACAATAAGGGAGGCCGGTTTTCAAGCGTGTAAAGGCTTCCGGAGACTGTCAACGCAATTGTGCATATCGTGCCACTATGCTATAATAAGCGCAACTTACAAACGCGCAGCGAGCTTCAGCGTTTTCTGTACTGAAATCAGAAAACAGTTGCCGCCGTCAAAGCCGGGAGGTTCGACTTCAAAATGAAGATCAGAAGCACAAAAATAAACACAGTTCGAAAAACATTGACGACGGCCATCTTCTTATTGACCGTACTGATACTTCTGGCAGCGGCAGGCTGTGCAGGCAGCGAGAATAATAACGAAGAGCAGCAGGGCGAGGAGGAAAGCACCGTGACCGAGAGACCGGCAGAAGGCAATCTGATCAAAGTTGACCCCGCCAGCGCCGATATAGGAATCTGGTACAGCGTCTGGTACAAATACGATCCGGAGGACCCGGATGACGTCAGAAAAAACCTCTGGAAAGACTGGGACATACGCTACGAACCGATACTACCTGACGGCACGTACGGTCTGTACGACTCCGGCGATAAAGAGCTCATAATGTTCCACCTGAAGGAATTGACCGAAGCCGGTATCGACTTCATAATAATGGACCAGACGAACCATATTGACGTAGGAAGCGGATTCATCAGCGACCGCGCCGTTGCCGTTGCGAAGTGCATACAGGAATGGAATGACGCGGGTAATAAACCGATCCGCTACTGCTCCGCCATCGGCGCGATACAGTGGGAGCCCAACGGCAAAGTGATCGAGGATGAGGTAGTTCTGCTCTACAACCGCTACCTGCGCAAGGATTGGGGCAAATCGTACTATATGGTCGACGGAAAGCCGCTGCTGGTCGTTTACGGCGACGGGGGCGAGCAGATCTGGAAAGATTACAAAGACGCGGGCGGTAAATCCAAATACACCGATAACTTCACGATGCGCTGGGCTGACAATCAAAGCCGTCCTGGCTACTACGGCTGGGCTTACGATAAGGGCACGCAGCAGGACGAAAATGTGATGGTCGTCATGCCCGGCTGGGACAACCGCAAAGGCCATACACCAGTGCCGCGCAACCACGGTGAATGGTACCGCAATTCCTGGAAGCAGGTGTTTACGGCGCCGACAGCACCAAAGATCATCGTGATCAACTCCTTCAACGAGTACGCCGAGAATACAGGCGTGCATTCGGCACTGACTGAATATTACGGCGACGATGCCCCGGACCTCTACTGGAACATGACTAAGCAGTATATAAAACTGTTCCGCGAAGGCGGCTGGTTCGATCCGGACAATAATCTGCCGGAATCTTAATAAGGCGAAGCGTCCAAGTCCCTCGTTCATCGACTCATAATGGAGATAAAACGTCGACCTGTTGACGCCCGCCTTTTGACATATCTCCTTTACCGTGATCGCATCATAATCCTTTTGTTCCAGCAAAAGCAGGAGAGCCTCGTCCATAAGCGAGGCAGTGTATTGATATTTGCTTTCCTGCCTGTTCATAAGCGCTCCTTTACTCTGGCAGATCCCGATTTGTTGGAATCATTGTTTACTTAACAAACAAGAATTTGATGATATGACGTAACTCTTTTAATCGATACCGTTCTCAGGTACATAAAAATCATAACAGTCCACGCCTTCCATTTCCAGTAGCGCTTTTTTCTTCTCAATACCGCCTGCATACCCGGTAAGACTACCGTTTTTCCCAACGACACGGTGGCACGGGATAATGAGAGAGATGGAATTATGCCCGACTGCTCCTCCGACAGCCTGTGCGGACATTCGCCCCTTACCTGGATCATTGGCGAGCTTTTCAGCAATTTCGCCGTAAGTCATCGTTTTCCCGTAGGGAATCGTGAGCATGATTTCCCAGACTGACTTGCGAAACGCAGAAGTTTTTATACCGAGAGGCGGTGTAAAACCGGGATCCTTACCGCTGAAATAAATATCAAGCCACTTGTCCGTCTGCTTGAATACGGGCAGTTCTTTTTCTTCATGATCGGAGCCCAAAGTGTCGGCGAAATACTTCTGACCGTCAAACCAAAGCCCTATAAGATTGTCGCCGTCAGAAGCTTCCGTTATTCCTCCGAGAGGCGAATTATAATGATGAATATATTGCATAATCAGTCTTTCTCCTACTTCAAAATCCCGATTTGCCGGTACGTTGTTTACTTTGACAAACATGAATTTGCCGAATTGCTTCAGAGCTTTAATACGGCAACGATCTCATCGCCGTCCATCTCGCCCGTCTCCTCAAAACCGAATGAGGCGTACAACTTTCTTGCTATCTCGTTCTCGGGTTCGTAGGAGATCCAGCAGAACTCCGCCTTGCCGCAGGG
>JAGCTF010000272.1 GCA_017963755.1 Clostridia bacterium
GTCTCGACAGAATCGATATTGGCACCGATAAACAGGAATTCCCAGCCGTCCTTCTCCTTATGCTTCTCGACCATCTTTTTGACCTCGTCACTCGAATAGTGCCTGCTCGCGTTTTCCATGCCGTCGGTCGTAATAACAAACATCGTATGCGCCGGAACGTCTTCAGGGCGTGCGTATTTGTGGATATTTGAGATGTGATGGATCGCTCCGCCGATGGCGTCGATCAGCGCGGTGCAGCCGCGTACGTAATACTCTTTTTCTGTCATAGGCTTTATTTCGCTGAGTTTTACACGGTCGTGGATAACTTCGCTTTCGTTGTCGAACAGCACGGTCGAAACAAAGCATTCGCCTTCTTCTTTTTTCTGTCTTTCGATCAGCGAATTGAAACCGCCGATCGTGTCCGTCTCGAGTCCGCCCATAGATCCGCTTCTGTCGAGGATAAAAACCAGTTCAGTCGTATTGTTCTCCGGCCTTTTTTTCGCATTGTTCTGTTCTTTCATTTCAGTTTCCTCCCATAATAAAAATGTGATCGCGCGGCTCATTTCAGCTTTGCGGTCACATTATAGATCACGGCCCGAAGCATGTGGTCGCTTTAAAAGCGACAAATTTCAGTGTATTAAAAGCAATCAAACGCCGAGCAGATTCTGGTCAAATTTGAACAGCGCCTCGTTGATCTCAAAGATATCGTAATTTGCGTTGACAATAAAATACTCGATAATAATATCGAATTTGTTGCTGCGGGACAATGCGTACCCCGCTTTCATCAGCATATTTTTTGCCTCTTCGAGAGGAAGTTCGAGAGCAATAACGAATGCGATCGCCGTCGTTTTGCTTGGCCTGTAGAGCCTGTCGCTCCTGATCTTTGAAAACAGTTTGCGGTCAACGTTAGCCCTCTTATAGCATTCCACGTCCGTCATTCCCTTTTCGTCGATCTTCCTCAAAAGCATCTCGGAAAAACTCTCGTCAAGATTATTAAGTTCGTCTTCCAGTGTATTTTTAGGCGCTCGTTTTTCTTTTTTGACCGATGCAGACAACTTATCCGCCGAAGCGCCCGCGAAAGATGGGGCGGCAGCCTGATAGAGTTTTTTATTTCTGCGGTCAATTTTCTCATCCTCTTCCGCTGCTTCTTCTAAGCAGATATCCATCATTACAGGAGCACGGCGGCGTTCCAAAGTATAAGAGTACGCATCCGATGCATAGCTGTCGTCAATGAATGCTTCGATGTCCCCGAACAGCTTCTCTCCTATGTCAAATGATTTTTTGTCAAAAATGACGATATATACAAGCATCTCGCTGCCGCTTAAGAAACGGACTATCTCGTCCGTTGCAACCCTGAGCGCCCGGTCTTTCGGATACCCGTAGACCCCGGACGAAATCAGCGGAAATGCAACGCTTTCGCAGCCGTTGTCAGCGGCAAGCGAGAGTGAATTGCGGTAACATGAGCGAAGCAGATCTTCCTCGCCGTTGTCCCCTCCTCTCCAGACCGGTCCGACGGTGTGGATGACAAATCTGCAAGGCAGCCTGTATCCTTTTGTAAGCTTCGCCTCTCCCGTTTTGCAACCGCCGAGCTTTCTGCATTCGTTAAGAAGGCCTCTCCCGGCGGCTCTGTGTATCGCGCCGTCAACGCCTCCTCCGCCCAGCAGCGTGCTGTTTGCGGCGTTCACAATGGCGTCGCATTCAAGTTTTGTTATGTCTCCTCTTATCAGTTTTAGCGGCATATGTTCCTCCGTTTATTTATTTCTTTTTCTTTCGTGCTATAACCACGATTATCACCGCAGCGGTCAATACCGCCACACCGGCTGCTATTGCGATCACGGTTCCGGCGCCGATCTTACCGGAATCTTTTGAGATTTCCGAAGGAGTCGTTACAGTGGCTGTCGGTTCGGGTACAGACGCAGTCTCGGGTCCTTCGGCCGAAGGCGAAGCGGGCTCTTCGGTTGGCTCCACTGTAGGTTCTTCGGTGGGCAATTCTGTCGGTTCGTCCGTTGACAATTCTGTCGGTTCTTCCGTTGGCTCCAGCGTGGGTTCGTCTGTGGGCTCCGGTGTGGGTTCCTGTGTAGGCTCAGGCGACGGCGTGGCAGTCGGATCGGGCGTTGGCGTCGCAGTTGGCTTGGGCGTTGGCGTCGCAGTCGGATCGGGCGTTGGCGTCGCAGTTGGCTTGGGCGTAGGCGTCGCAGTTGGCTTGGGCGTGGGCGTCGCAGTTGGCTTGGGAGTCGGAGTAGCCGTTGGCTTGGGCGTTGGCGTCTGAGTCGGATCCGGCTCGGTGCCGTTAAGTTCATTTACGATCGCGCTAGCCGCAGATGATGCTTCAGCGGCCGTTTTATTCAGGATAATATTGTGAATGTACATAGTATCGCCGTTCTTCATTGACCCCGCGAAAAAGTCGATCCTGAAGCCGGTGATACTGTTTTTCCACTTGCTGAGACCCGAAGCGTCAAAA
Source organism: Clostridia bacterium (assembly GCA_017963755.1). GTDB lineage: Bacteria > Bacillota > Clostridia > UBA1212 > UBA1255 > UBA1255. The sequence continues at coordinate 2,441 of JAGCTF010000272.1, forward strand.
GTGACATATTCGTACTTGCCGGTGCGCTTCACCGTACGAAGCACGCTTTGACCCGCTTCAGCGCCTCGCCCTTCGCATTGACAGAACAGCTCCGAACTGTATTGGGCAGCGGAAGCGGAAGCCGGAACTTTATATACCAGCGTTATGAATTTGTACTGATTCGCATTCGCCTTGGTCTCGAAGCCGGAATAGCTGAGCGAGACGTACGGATCGGCCATGCCTGGCTGCGTGTTCATATTGCTGACCGTGAGCTTCAGCGCATCGTCCTCCCACGAAAAAGTCGCCTGATTTGGAGAACTGATCAGCGAATTCACGTGCTTCGGAGTCGGGAAAGAAATGTTGTACGGATCGGTAAACGTCAGCGGAAGTTCTATTTCGAAATCGCCCTGCGCCGCGCGCTCGGGACCGTGCGAAAGGATAAGTGCGTTGTTTACTGACCTATACGCTGTGCCGCTGCTGTCAACGGCATGGCTTACCGGTTTGTAGCCCGTCCCGTCGTTTACGACCATCGTCATCGACCCGCCGCCGTCAAGTATAAACGCGTTATACAGATTCAGTTCTTTGCACAGGCGCGCAAGCCTGTCCCCGTTCGCACCTGCGCCGCCGTACCCCCTGCCGTTCATTGTCAGCATCACGACGCAGCCGGAATTGTCATAGCCCAAAAGCGTGGTCGGATAGCCGGATTCGAGCCCGTTGCCCGTGAGCACGCCGTTCTGAACGTACACGATATTACCGCCGATCGAATGCTGCACTCTCTGCCACTCTTCCGTATTTCCCTGAATGTCCGAAACGGACAGCGTGATCCGTATGCTGTCGCCCACAGCGAACTGTTTAAGGAGGCTGATCTTATTTCCGCGGGCCGTGAGCACCATCTGTTTTTCATTGATGAAATCCGGATTTGAAGCGCTGTCGGGACCGTAGATCGCTTTCACTTTACCGGTGACGTCCATGCCGTGCGCCGGTTTGTAATCCGAATCGAATTCGACGAGTATTTCGTAAGCGTCGTCAAGCGCGAATCCCTTGTACGTACTCATCACCCGGTCGGTGTACATGACGATCGCGTTGTTCGCGGGCAGGCGGTTGATGCCGTCGATTTTAACGTTGCTTCCGCCCGTTTTGAACGCTTTTATGTCAACGACAGGCTGACCGAGCAGCGGGACAAAATCGTCTGTTATTCCGAATGCCCACGCGGGTCCGGCGTACGGCGTCTCCTGCTCGATCGTGCCGGATGTAAATATTTCGCCGTCAACGACGTTGTACGACCGCGATACGGTCAGTTCTTTCTTTACTACGGCGTCCGAATAACCCCCGTACGAAGTGCCGGAGCCCTGGATCCTCGCGTGCGCGTAAGATACCATCCACATGTCGCCGTTTACCGCCGCGATCACCGTCTTATCCGGATGCTTCTGATTATACTGCGTCACGTCATTTGAGACGGTGGCAAGGCGCCTGGCGTCGTTATTGTAGTAGAACGTTTCGAGGTACAGATCGCGCTGCTTCAGATCGAAGCGGACAATATTAAATCCCTGGTTTCCGTACGCCGAGCCGGCAGGCGTCGTCAACGACGTGTACACGACTCCCGGATATATTTCTTTTTCTTTGCGGTTCTGCTCGCCCGAAAGCTTCGGTATGCTTTCAAACGCAAACGATGCCGCGGCAAAAGATATTAAAAGCACGATTGCTGTTGTAATTAGAACGATCCGTTTCAAGATATCATCCCCGCTCATTTAATGGAGTCAATTATTTCAGCCTGGTATATTATATGACAGGAGATAGTGTTTTTCAATCATGAGGATGGCTCGTCTTATCATTGACAACCCGCGCTTTAAACTGTATAATATTGACGCAAAAGAATCATTCAATTGCAAGGAGGATATCATGGCCTTTATTTACGACGAACCGTCATACACTTTCAGCGAATATCTGTTTCTCCCAGGATTGACCCGAAAAGACTGCACACCGGATAACGTTTCTTTGAAGACCCCGCTTGTCCGGTTCAAAAAAGGCGAAACGTCTCCCCTGTCAATCAACATTCCGCTCGTTTCAGCGGTAATGCAGGCCGTTTCAGACGACGGAATGGCTATAGCACTCGCTAAATGCGGAGGTCTGTCATTCATCTTCGTATCCCAGCCCATCGACAGCCAGGCGGAAATGGTTTCTAAAGTTAAAAAGTACAAATCCGGTTTCGTTATCAGCGACTCCAACTTAAAGCCGGACGATACTCTCTCGGACGTTCTCAGGCTTAAAGAAGAAAAAGGCCACTCCACTATCGCGATAACTGATGACGGAACGGCGCACGGAAGACTTCTGGGCATCGTGACGAGCCGTGACTACAGAGTGAGCCGCATGGATCTCGGCCTTAAAGTCAAAGAGTTTATGACTCCGTTCGAAAAGCTCGTATGCGGCGACGAATCCGTATCGCTGAAACTCGCTAACGACATTATCTGGGAAAACAAATTAAACTGCCTGCCGATCATTGACAGCCAGCAGAAACTCAAGTATTTCGTATTCAGGAAAGACTACGACTCTCATAAGGAAAACCCGCTCGAACTGCTTGACGAAAGCAAGAGATATATGGTCGGCGCCGGTATTAACTCGCGCGACTATAAAGAGAGAGTGCCGGAACTTGTTAAGGCAGGCGTAGACGTACTTTGCATCGATTCGTCCGAAGGCTATTCAGAATGGCAGAAGGATACGCTGGAATGGGTAAAAACAGAATATAACGGAAAAGTAAAAGTCGGAGCCGGAAACGTAGTAGACGGCGATTCGTTCCGCTACCTTGCCGAATGCGGCGCCGATTTTGTTAAGATCGGCATCGGAGGCGGTTCGATCTGCATTACGCGCGAGCAGAAAGGTATCGGACGCGGCCAGGCCACGGCTGTTATCGAAGTAAATAAAGCGCGCGAAGAATATTTCAAGAACACGGGCGTTTACGTTCCCCTCTGCTCTGACGGCGGAATCGTACACGACTACCACCTGACGCTTGCCCTTGCGATGGGCGCGGATTTCTGCATGCTCGGCAGATATTTTGCACGCTTCGACGAAAGCCCCTCGAATAAGATCAACATCAACGGGAACTACTATAAAGAGTACTGGGGCGAAGGTTCGAACCGCGCGAGAAACTGGCAGCGCTACGATATGGGCGGAAACGCCAAGCTTTCGTTTGAAGAAGGCGTCGATTCGTACGTACCGTACGCCGGTCCGCTGAGAGATAATCTGGATATGACCCTCGGAAAGATCAGGTCGACGATGTGCAATATCGGCGTTAAGGATATTGCCTCTCTTCACCGCGAAGCCAGGATAACGAGAGTTTCTTCTACTAGCATCATTGAGGGCGGCGCACATGACGTCATTCTCAAGGATAAGAATATTACCCCTGTAAAATAAGACATATAAATAAACAAAAAGGATCTGATCAGAATGAGCGAGAAAAAAGCTGTAAAAACCACACACCTTACTAAAAAGGGTCTTGAAAATATCGAGAAAGAGCTTAACCTTCGCAAAGGCGAAATGCGCCGCGAAATAGCCGACAGGCTTGACGCCGCCCGTAAGCAGGGAGACCTCTCCGAAAACTCGGAATACGACGAAGCAAAAGAAGCCCAGTCCCAGAACGAAGAGAAGATCAAAGAACTAGAGGAAAAACTGGAACATTATGAACTCATAGATGAAGACAGCGATACGAGCACCGTAAAAATGGGACACCGCGTTGTGCTCTACGACTGCGAGTATGATGAGGAAGATGAATATTATCTCGTCGGTTCCTCCGAAGCAGATCCGCTTAACGGAAAGATCTCGAACGAATCACCCGTTGGCGCCGCTATCCTCGGCAGAGTCAAAGGCGACGAAGTGACCGTTAAGACTCCGGGCGGAGAAGCAAAATATATAATCAGAGATATTAAGCCTGCAGCAAATTAAATCATAAAGCGCAGTTTTACTTAACTGTTACGCAAAATTCATGTTTCTACAGAGACAGCGGCAGTTTTTCCGCTGTCAACTGTATTTTAAGGAGGAATTATTAGTGAGCGAAGATAGAAACTCCCCTTCCGTTAACAACCAGGAAGAGCCCCAGCTCGATATGAGCGATCTTATGCGCGTTATGCGTACGAAACTTACCGCACTTCAGGAAGCAGGCCGTAATCCGTACGAAATAACCAAATATGATATAACGTTCACGTCACAGGACATCGTAAACAGATTCGACGAGATATGTGAACCTGCACACGATCCCGAGACCGGTCTCCCCGTGTCCGATAAAGTTCCTGTTCCCGTATCGATCGCCGGACGCATTATGCTGAAGCGTATTATGGGCAAGGCAAGCTTTGCGCACATTCAGGACAAATGCGGTATGATCCAGATCTACGTCAGGCAGAACGAGCTCGGTCCGGACAAATATTCTGAATTCAAGACTTACGACATCGGCGATATCATCGGAGTAAAAGGTACCGCGTTCAGGACAATGAAGGGTGAGATCTCCGTTAAATGCAGTGAAGTTACGTTGCTTTCAAAAGCGCTGCGTCCCCTTCCCGAAAAGAGACACGGCCTTAAGGACGACGACTTAAGAGCAAGGATGAGATACGTTGACCTCATCGTAAATCCGGAGGTCAAGGACGTTTTCGTAAAGCGCTCACGCATAATCTCCGCAATACGCCGTTTCCTTGACAGCCGTGAATTTCTTGAAGTCGAAACGCCTGTGCTGCACACAGTTGCAGGCGGCGCGGCGGCAAGGCCTTTCATCACCCACCACAACACTCTGAACCTCGACATGTACCTGAGGATCGCCCTCGAGCTTTATCTTAAGAGGCTCATTGTCGGCGGCATGGACAGGGTATACGAGATCGGTCGCGTATTCAGAAACGAAGGAATGGACACGCGCCATAACCCCGAATTCACACTGCTTGAACTTTACCAGGCTTATACTGATTTCGAAGGTATGATGGAGATCACCGAAAACCTCATACGCTACTGCGCTCACGAAGTTCTAGGCACAGGTATCGTTCCGTACGGCGATCTTACGATCGACCTCGAGACTCCGTTCGCAAGGATAACGATGACAGAAGCCGTTAAGAAATTCTCCGGCGTAGATTTTTCAGAGGTCAAGACGCTCGAAGAAGCCAGGTCGCTTTGCGACAGCCGCGATATCCATTACGAGCAGCGCCACGGTATCGGAGACATACTTAATCTGTTCTTCGAAGAATATTGTGAGAAGCAGCTTATTCAGCCCACTTTCGTTACGCATCATCCTGTAGACATATCCCCGCTTGCAAAGAAAGATCCGAAAGATCCGAGATACACCGAGCGGTTCGAGCTGTTCATCAACGGCAGCGAATTTGCCAACGCATTCTCCGAACTTAACGATCCTATCGATCAGCGCGAACGCTTCGAACACCAGGCTGCGCTGAAAGCAGCGGGAGACGACGAAGCGTGCGACGTTGACAATGATTTCCTTGACGCGCTCGAATACGGTATGCCTCCTACGGGCGGAATGGGAATGGGAATCGACCGGCTCTGCATGCTGCTTACTAATACAACGACTATACGCGAAGTACTGCTGTTCCCGACTATGAAGCCTCTCGATACTAAAAAGGCTGAAAAGGCTGATGACGCTCCAAAAGACGCCGCGGAATGCCAGGCCGCTGCCGCTCCGGCCATAGAAGGAGCTCCCATTATTTCAGCTCAAAAGCCTGATTTTTCAAACGTTCAGATCGAGCCGCTCTTTGCAGATTTCGTTGACTTCGAAACGTTCAGCAAGAGCGATTTCAGAGCCGTTAAAGTTATCGCCTGCGAAGCTGTTCCGAAATCTAAAAAGCTCTTAAAATTTACGCTCGACGACGGGACCGGAACACCGAGGACAATATTAAGCGGCATCCACGCCTTCTATGAACCCGAGCAGCTGGTCGGGAAGACATGCGTTGCCATAGTCAATCTGCCTCCGAGGCCGATGATGGGCATCGAGAGCTGCGGCATGCTGATATCCGCAGTTCATAAAGAAGGCGACGAAGAAAAGCTTCATTTGCTGCAGCTGGATCCGCACATTCCGGCCGGAGCGAAAATGTATTGACGGCTGAATAAACAGGAGGATAAACCGATGAAATTACGCGCACCGTCAGTCCCGCTCATAACCGTTGACCCGTACTTCTCCGTATGGTCTCCGGCAGATAAACTTACCGAAAGCGATACCGAGCACTGGACCGGAAAGCCCAATACTATTATCGGTACCGCGTCTATCGACGGAACTGATTATATCTTTATGGGTAAGTCGAGCAGATCGAGCGCCCTCGTGATGGAGCAGACCGCGCTTAATATCACTGCGCTTTTCACGGAATATAAATTCGAAGCGGCGGGGATCGAACTGACAGCCGAATTCTTCACTCCCCTTTTCGCGGACGACTATTATTATCTGACAAGGCCGGTTAGCTACCTTAAGCTCTCATACAGATCTATCGACGGAAAACCGCACAAGGTCAAAGCAAAGCTAGAAGCTTCCGAAGAGCTTTGCCTCGATTACCGCGGCGAATACCGGATCACTTCAGATTCTTTCAGCATTGACGGCGTCAATTTCGCCAGACTGGGCAGCAAAGATCAGCCCGTGCTTGAAAAATCCGGGGACGATCTGCGTATCGACTGGGGCTATTTCTATATTGCCACAAAGGGCGGTAAAACTTATATCGAAGAGCAGGCGTTTCCTTACAGGGAAAAGGAGAAGCACGGAGATATTTATATGACTTTCGCCGTCGCGGAAAATACAGTCACCAAAAACGGCACGCTGTTCACTTTTGCCTACGATGACGTTGAAAGCATTCAGTACTTCGGAGAGAATCTTAAAAGCTGGTGGAATAAAGACGGCAGCAAGATCGAATCAGAGATCATTAACGCATTTAATGATTACGAAGCCGTGCGCAGGAGAGGAATCGACTTCGGCAGAAAACTCAGAAAAGACGCGGAAAAAGCCGGCGGAGAAAAATATGCGGATCTTCTCGAACTTGCATACCGACAGGTCTGCGCGGCGCATAAACTTGTGCTCGATAAAGAGGGAAATATTCTATACCTCTCGAAAGAATGCTTCTCGGGCGGATGTGCAGCCACTGTTGACGTAAGCTACCCTTCCATACCGATGTTCCTGCTCTACAATCCCGAACTCGTACACGCAATGCTGAGGCCCGTCATACGCGTTGCCAGATCTGATCGTTGGCAGTACGACTTTGCCCCTCACGACGCAGGCAGGTACCCTCACGTCAACGGCCAGGTCTATAACATGAGCAAAGGCGCTGAAGGTCAGATGCCTGTCGAAGAATGCGGAAATATGCTCGTTATGTTTGCCGCAGCCGCTATCGCCAAAGGCGACGCTTCGTTCGCTCTAGAGAATATGGACCTTTTAGACAGATGGCTCAAATATTTAGAGGACAATGCCCGGGATCCGGAGAATCAGCTTTGCACCGACGATTTCTGCGGTCATCTTGCGCACAACTGCAATCTTACTTTGAAGGCCATATCCGGCATTATCTCATACGCGCTTATTAAAAAGCTTGCGGGCGATACGGGCAGGTGCGCTTCCCTTCTTGCGGAGGCGAAAGAATTTGCGGAAGACTGGGCCGTACGGGCGTCAAACGGAGACGGAAGCTACAGGCTCGCGTTTGACAAACCAGGCACTTTTTCACTTAAGTACAATATCGTCTGGGACAAGATCTTCGGCACAAACGTTATGCCGCGAAAGGTGATCGACTCCGAGCTCAGATCGTACAGGACAAGGACTATGCCTTACGGCATCCCGCTCGACAACCGTATGAAATATACAAAAGCTGACTGGCTCATCTGGACGGCAACGCTCGCAGATACTAAAGCGGGCTTCAGAGAGATCGCAGACAAGCTCTGGACCGCATATAATTTCAGCGAAGCGCGTATCCCTATGAACGACTGGTACTGGACAGTTTCCGCTTATAAAGTCGGTTTCCAGCACAGAAGCGTCATGGGCGGAATATTCATAAGACTGCTCGACTACACGGGAAAATTAAAAATCAAACCCTAAGAACCGCAAGTTCCTATTATCAGTATCCTATCCCTATTCCAAGCAATATAAACCCCGCTACTAAAGCCAGATTGGCCAGAAACAGCGGGGCGCTTTTTTTCACCCATTTAAAGTAATCGACGCCTATCATTGACAGCGAAATAAGCAGCACAGGTGAAGTCGGGAAAATGACGTTTGTATAGCCGTCGGCAAACGTGTAGAGCAGCACCATCATTGACTTCGAAAGACCGACGCTAACGACAGACAGAATACCCATGACAAGGATCGCCTTAGCCGTTGACGACGAAATAAAGAACTCCAGCACGAGCACGATGAGATATATTATGAGCGCCACCACGACCGGACTGTGCCCGGCCGTAAGGTTGTTGATCTGATTGACAACGGTAGGCATTATCCGCCCCTCGTCAAATATAAATTTAACAGACGCAGCGACGGCAATAAATACGAGCGTCGGAAGCGCTCCGAGCAGCCCTTTTCCGAAACTGCGAAGCACCTCTTTCGGTTTAGAAGTGGCAACAATTCCGGCAATTATCCCGAAGATCAGAAAGTACGCGGCGAGCACCGGCACGGTGTAATCCCTCAAAGCGCTCAGTGACGAGCACAATACTATAAGCACCAGACTCATCAGCAAAAATACGATATACGTTATTCTGACTTTTCGCGCTCCCGTTTCAGTACCGTTATCCCCTCCGGACGCTAAAACAGACGCCCTAATTTCCGCGTCGTGAGAAAGCGTGAGGCTTTTGTCCGGATTTTTTGAGATCTTCCGGACGTACAGGAAGATAAACCCGAGCAGCAGCAGATACATGACGGCAAAAATGATAAGTCTGTAAAATATATGATAGAGCGGATTCACTCCTATTATTTCAGATGCTAAAAGAACAGTAAACGGATTCGTAACCGCGCTGGCAAATCCGAAGCCGCACGAAACGATGCAAATAAGAAACCCGGTAAACGAATCGAGGCCAAGCATCAGGCACAGGGCGGCAATAAAAGGCAGCATCGTCAGCATTTCTTCGAAAAGCCCGAGGAATGCGCCGAATGCCATAAATACGAGGGCAACGACAGCGAGCAGCAGAAACCGTCTTTTTTCAAACCGTTTAGCTACTCCTCCCACGAGCAGCCTTATTCCTCCAACGTCATTCATGACCTGAAACGCCGCAGATATGATAAGCAAAAACAGCGACAGCATTATAAGCGTAAGTCCGTCTCCGGATGCAAATACAAGGAACGGTGCAAAAATGCCTTTGAATATATTTATCCCCGACTGGTCTTCACTTCTGACGTAAACCGAATAATCGGTTTCGCCCTCCGCAGTCTTCCCGAATTCCCCCTTCGGAATAACGTACGTGAGCACTATAGCCGCGATCATAAGGCATAAAAGCAGCACAGTAACCTGAATGAACGTTTTTTTAGAAATATTGATCAGCGCTTTTTCATTCTTTTTCATTTTCGTCATTCCTCGCCTTCATAATATCTGAGATAAGGCCCCATCTTGCGGTCTGGGAAGTCTTTTCCAGCGGATAGAAATAATACAATTCGCCATTATAATACGTTTCAAACTCAGTTCCGCACGAGAACGGGATAGCAAGCATCTTATCGGCCGGGATCGTAAACTCCACGCTCTTCGAACGGTACGTGAATCCGGACGGAGTAAATTCACACTCGCCTTCTTCTTTTAACTTTTTCCTGACGTTTTTATCGAAAACCTGAGTACGGACTCTCACTTTAAGGTCAAGCGTATCATACTCACGCTCTTCGATCGATCTGATCGCGGAATAATAGCGCGAGATCGTCCCTTCTTCTCCCCCGATCGGCTCGTCAAATCTGTAGTGATCGTTCAGATGATATTGTTTTCCGCAGCAGGAGCATGACAAAACATTTCCCGCGCCTTTAGTAGTGTATAAAGAGCCGCAGTCTATACAGCGGTAAAGCACGTTTTCGAGCCCTTTGGCCTTGTTTTTCTGAGGATATACGTTGAAATCTTCCGCGGACGCGTCATGCTCCAGCACGGAATTGATAACGTCATTGACCTCATCGTCAGTCATATTTTCAAATTCTTCTTTGGTAATAACGCGCCTGACCTCCATCCGGACTTCCGACCTGAACTTTTTCGCACGCCATTTTGGTTTGGCAAAATAAGCGCCTGTTATATTGACCAGGACAACGTCAACGCCCAGTTTCCTGTAAAATCTGCCGCTCTGCTCGGCGATTGGATTCGTCTTTCCGTCCGGCGACAATCTTCCTTCCGGGAATATCGCTACCGGATACCCCTTTTTCAGCATTCTCAGTATCCCCGCAGGAGTAACGAAATCGTTTGTGAACAATTTTTTCGGTATCACGCCTGCCTTTTTCGGAAGTCTTCTAAGAACGGGCAGGTGGTAAAGATAATATTCGTTGGCAACGAACGTAGGCGCCTTTTCCGGATCAAGTTTTGAGGAAAACAGCAGATCGAAAAAGCACTGGTGGTTGAACAGCAATACGTACGGCGCCTTTACACTTTCGGGGATCCCATTTACGATCTTAAGCTTGAACTTCCCTCCCGCAACCAATTTCATGATTCTGAAGAACAGACCGTAGACAGGCGAATCCGGAGTTCCGTCGCTCTCTTTCAGGAAAAACTTATTTATGAATATAAGCAGGACCGCAAAAAGCAGCGCAGCGAGCAGCACGATGATCAGGATGAGCAGCCAGAACGGAATATCATTACGTATAAACGCCTTCCCCGCCGCGCCCATCAGATTCGACGTCACGATAGAAGGAATAACGCCAAGCGCCACGGTCAGAATATAATTCCTGAATTTAATCTTCGTGCTGCTGCCGTAATAGCAGATCGCTCCGAACGGGATCAGAGGCATAATGAACAGCAGGAGCATAAAAAATATAATATTTTTATCGCCGCGTTTTGCAGCCAGTTTATCTATCGTTTTTTTGCGCTTTTCGTACGATTCATTCTGGATCTTAAAAGTTCTCACAAGAATAAATATGATCGACGCGCCTAGGCATACTCCCAGATCGCACAGAATAAGGGCAATATAAAACGGATAGCTCAGGCCGCTCGATATCTGTATGAATTCCGCAGGTATAAATACGACGACCATCTGCAGCGCTTCTACGAGGGCAACGGTCAGGAATCCGAATATTCCTTTTGAGCGCAAAAGCTCTTTCGCGCCTTCAACGTCGTTGTTGATCTCCATTCTGATGAAAGGCACAAGTATGTCCTTCAGAAAGAATGCAAACAGCGTAAGAGCCGCGAGCGCACATATGAGTATTATGATTTTAGAAGTCCTTTTGCTCATACAAACGCAAAACTCCCGAAAAGAAATATTGTCCGGACCGTCGAATTACTGAGGCCGATCGTTTGCGGATAATTATAAGTATTTGCCGGGATTTGTCAACTTGCCCGGGCGAAGCATAACAGGCACAGAACGCGCTTGACCGGGAGCAGTAAATAACTTATAATTCAGCCGGTTACTGCCAATAATAATCATTACAGGAGGATTCCAGAACATGAAAACATTCCCGAACGAATCCGCGTCAGACAGACCGATGGAACCGCAGACGTTGTGCGGCTGGTTTGACGACCCTAGAAAAGAAAACGGTTTTATTGACCTCCTTCCACTGACCGATGACAAACGTATCCTGAAGAATCCGCATAAAGGCTGGTTCTGGCATTTCATTGACAACGGATTCCGCGGTCCCCTTTACCGCGACCGCAGCGAGCCCGGCGATTATCTTGAAGATTTTCCGAATTTGAACCACCTGTACCTCCGCTTCGACTGGTCCGACGTTGAAAAGACCGAAGGCGTATACGATTTCGGCTTTCTTGATAAGATCATGGATGAATGGGGCCCTAAAGGATACGCTTTTTCGCTGCGTGTGTGCAGTTTTGAGACGAGCTACCCCGGCTTTACAGCCACGCCTGAATATGTTTTTGAAAAAGGAGCAAAATGCTACAAAATGCCCGGCCGCGACCTCGTTCAGCCCGATTACGGCGATCCGTATTTTCTGGAACGGCTCGAGATATTCCTGGCCGAGATGGGAAAAAAGTACAATAACGATCCGCGCGTGGATATTATTGACATCGGCACTTACGGCACCTGGGGCGAAGGACATACAGTGGAGGGAGAAGGATATATCTACCCCGTAGACGTAATAAAAAAACATATTGACCTCCACCTTAAATATTTCCCGGATAAATACCTTCTGATGAACGACGACCATATCGTGGGCAGGATCTTCCGTGGGGCAGATGAATGCCAGGAGATGCTCGATTACGCGTATGAGCGAGGTCTGGGACTTCAGGACGATTCGATCTGCTGCGATTACTATTCTGTCGTGAACGGGTATGATACGATGCGTGCGACGCGCTCGTTCCAGAAGCTCGCAGATAATGCTCCGTCATGCATAGAGTTTGCGCATTACGGGTACATTCATCCGACGTTCGATGATTATTACAGGAACGGGCTTACGATCGTCGAATGTTTAAAGAATTCGAGGGCAACTTTTGCGGGTTTCCACGGCTATCCGAGAGTTTTTTTGAAGTCCGACAAATGGCTCGCAGAATACTGTGCGAACCGGCTCGGTTACTGGTATTTCGCGGAAAGTGCGCTCGTTCCGGAACTCACGGCATCAGCTCACAATCACGTTAAAGTCACGTTCAGGAATAAAGGCTGGTCAAAAGCATACTACGCTCACAATATCTGCCTCGCCGTTTCGGACGACGCCGGCAATATTTTACGCACGATTTCTTCCGACCGGCGCGTTGACGGCCTCTCATATGAAGAAGCTTGCACGTTCGACGTAAATATCGACCTTCGCGGAATACCCGGCGGAGAGTACAACGTACTGCTCGGTGTATTTGAAGGGAAAACGCCGATCAAAATTGCCCTTAAGGAAGAGACCGAGGCCGGCCAGGGATTCTACAAGATCTGCAGGAGGACCGTACGCTCACTTTAACGTTCTGCATTTAACGCACTTCCCTTTGACACCTGCGCGCACAGGTATTATAATTCACTTAAACTGAATAATCTCAGATTACTATATGGAGATGATAAAATGATCAAACATGAAATGACCATCGCCGGGCTCAAAAGAGCGCTTCCGGTCTGCAAGCTTAACGACGATCTGGCTATAGGCGCTTTCGTTATGTTCGGAGACGTCGAGCTAACTGTCGCGTGCGCTTCCGCCCTGCTCGCAAAAGCCCCCGAATTCGATTATCTGGTAGCTCCCGAGGCAAAAGCCATCCCGCTCATCTACGAAATGGCCCGTCAGAAGGGTCTCGACGATTACCTGCTCGTTCGCAAAAACAAAAAAGCGTATATGCAGGGAGTGTTCGAAGTTGACGTCACGTCGATAACGACGGCCGGACAGCAGAAACTCTATATGGATGCGGTCGACGCCGCAAAAATGAAGGGAAAGCGCGTGATCATAATCGACGACGTAATATCGACCGGCGCAAGCCTTCAGGCTGTCGAAAAACTGGTCAACGAAGCCGGCGGTAATATTGTCGCCCGTATGGCTGTTTTAGCCGAAGGCGAAGCAGCGGAGCGCGACGATATTATTTATCTCGAAAAACTTCCCCTGTTCAATCCGGACGGAACCGTTAAAGAATAAAATTATTTATATATCAGGTGTGCCGTGCATTGTGCGGCAACGCTTCATTAGGGTCGGGAACGGAGCTTTCAAAGCCATCCCGGCCTTCTTTGTTTTCGACCGTATCGTCAGGATCTACAGGCGTGAGATACCTGGCCGCCTGCGTCGAGAACAGTGTGTAATACTCGCCTTTTTTATTCATAAGCTGGGAGTGGTTTCCGGACTCAATGATCCTGCCGTCCTGAAGCACGATTATCGTATCGGCGGTCGTGGCGCTCGACAGACGGTGCGAAACGAATATCGACGTTTTATCGCTTCTCAGTTCGTCAAACTGATTGAATATTTCCTGCTCTGCCATCGGGTCAAGCGATGCAGTAGGTTCATCGAGGATCAGCACGTCTGATTCCGAATAGAAGGCGCGGGCAATCGCTAATTTCTGCCATTGACCGCCCGATAACTCTATGCCGTTGTCCTCGAAATATCTCATCAGCGGCGTGTCAAAAGTATCGGGCAGTTCTCTGATGAACGCTTCCGCGTTGCTGGCCTTCGCCGCCTCAACGATACGCGAATCGGAGACTTTGGCATTGACCTCGCCGAACGCAATATTGTCCTTAACAGAAACCGCGTACTTTCCGTAATCCTGGAACACGATCCCGAACAGATCGTAAAGGCTGTTAAGATCATACTCGCGTATATCGTGCCCGTCCAGATAGATCGTGCCTTCTGTAGGATCGTAAAGTCGCGTAAGCAGCTTAATAAGCGTCGTTTTACCGGCGCCGTTGAGTCCGACGATGACCACAGTTTCGCCTGCGTGGATGGTCAGATTTATATTATTTATCACGTTTTTGGTAAAGCCTGGATAATGGAAAGATACGTCCCTGAATTCGATCGTGTGGCCTATCCCGCGTTCGACTTTCAGCGGGTTATCGATTATAGGCGCAACAGTCTTTTTCTCTTCCATGAACGAGATCATATTGTTGATGAACAGCGTGCCCTCGTAGATGTTAGCAGTCGTCGTTATGAGCGTTGCGATACCGGCCGAGATCGAATTAAGCGCTCCGGTATACAGCGAATAATAACCGATCTCGTACGTCCCGTTAAATACTCCGCGCGCGATCCACACGAACAGAATACAGTTCACGGCTGTAGAAAGCAGCGTCGCACCTATGTTCCAGAAACACTCTTCTACGATAAGTCTCTTCAGGCCCTTGAAATAACGCTTGAAAACTTCATTGTAGCGGCCGATGAAATTATCCGCAAGGCCGAGCATACGGACCTCTTTCACAAGGTCCTTGTTAACGATCACTTCAGAGTAATAACTCATCTGGCGGCGGTCTTTACTGCGCCTGAATACGTAATTATGATTCTTTTTGCGGTAAACGAAATTGATGATCGTCGAAGGGATCGCTACGAGTATGACGAGCAGCACCGGAAGCGCGCCAACGGCAGACAACACGATTATGAACGATACGATACTGATCAGCGCAGATGCGATCGAGAACGAAGCGTTCAGCACCTGGATAGGTCTGTTCCCCGCCTCCCTGTTCGCATTCTCCATCTTAGCGTAGAATTCGGGGCTGTCAAAGCTGGCCAGGTCAACTTCCTTCGCCTTGTTCATTATTTTCTGTTTGATGTGGTTCGTGACGAGTTCTCCGGATATCCTGATCAC
Source organism: Clostridia bacterium (assembly GCA_017963755.1). Taxonomy (GTDB): domain Bacteria; phylum Bacillota; class Clostridia; order UBA1212; family UBA1255; genus UBA1255. Next base: position 17,728 of record JAGCTF010000272.1, read on the forward strand.
GGTGGCGTCAAGGCGGTTCACGACGCTGTTTATCAGCAGATACGCGAACTGGAAAATGAGCAGCGTCATTATGATCTTGAATTCGGTGATCTGTCCGGAATAGGAGGCGGCAAGTTTGTTAAGGATCTCTTTCCCGATCAGCGATCCGACTACCGGCATAACGCCGTTGAACAGCGCCATAAAAGCCATCAGGAACAATATCCCCGGGCTCACTTCCCATACCAGTTTAAGGATGTAGAGCATCCGCTTAGAGAATGAACCTACGACTTCCTTTACAAATCGAGGCACGTCTTTTAGATTTTTAGGCTTAGGGACTCTGTACTGGTCGTTTACTTTATTGTCCGGTCCTCCGGGAGGCATAAGCGTTCACCATCACTTTCCTGTCGTACGAATAATTTAAGTGAGAATGATCCTATCGATTTTTAATAATTGATTATCAGCGGCTGCTCCGCTTCTTCCGCACTGTCCTGATCCTGGGCTCAATCAGGCTTCCTGGTACGATCTTGATTCCTGAGGCAGCAAGTGCGTTTTCGACCTTTTCGCACACACCTTCTTCGAGCCCCTTCTTTTTCAGCAGCCTCGCAAATCTGCAAAGCGTATTCGAATCAGGCACCTGCTCTTCGAAAAAATTGATACCGGTAAATCTGCGGAAAGCGTAGCTGTCATAAACAGCGCTCTCCATCCCGGCGGCAGAAGAGCCGAACCATTTCTGAAGGAGATACATTCTGAGCATCACTTCAAGAGGCTTGACCGGCCTTCCCCTGTCACCTTTAGGATAGAAAGGCGCGATCATATCTGTCAATTCCGTCCAGGGAATGATCTCGTCAAGTTTTTTGAGCAGTTCTTCACGTCTGCCCGTCTGTTTTCTTAAACTGTATTCGATATCTGTAAAGCTGTTCCTGCGATCCATTTTGCGGCCTCCTTTACATAACTGTGATTATTATAGCAAATTTGTGCGAAATATTGTAGAATATTTTGCGAATTCTGAACCGGAAATTTAGCGTTCAGGATCCGGGATTCAAATATAAGAGTTAAGACTATAAAACAATGATTATTTTACGGAGGTTTTAAGATGAGTAATACGGCTAAAAAGATACCGGAGAGAAAAGACGTTGACGCGAAATTCACGTGGGATCTTACGCAGATATTTGCCAATGACGGCGAATGGGAAAAAGCGTACGCGGCATTGTCCGGATTCCAGAGCAAAATAGAATGCTTCAAAGGCAGACTCGGCGAAAGCGCTAAGACGCTGCTCGAATATTGCAGGCTCGAGGACGAGATCAGTCTGGCGGTCGAAGCGGTATACGGCTATTCGAGCCTTAAAGGCGACGAGGACACGGGCAACGGTTTTTACCAGAACATGCGCGGCAAGTCTGTCGGAGAGTACGTGGCTGTTCAGGGGGCAATGTCCTTCTCAACTCCCGAGATCCTTGCCATCAGCGACGAGGCATTAGAACAGTTTTACAAAGACGAGCCTGAACTCTTAACTTATAAACGTTCTTTTGACCGGATCCGCAGAAGAAGAGCGCACTTCCTTTCGGGCGCAGAAGAACAGCTTCTCGCCGCAGCAGGCGAAATGGCCGAGGGCCCGGACAACATCGGCGGCATTCTTAGAAACGCCGATATGACCTACCCGGAAGCTGAAGATTCGCAGGGAAATAAGCACCCGCTCACAAACGGTTCGCTCACGCTGCTGCTCGAATCTCCCGACCGCGGACTTCGCGAAAACGCATTTAAAACGTACTACAACAGGCTCGGAGAATTTAAAAATACTATTGCCGCCACGCTCGACGCGCAGTTTAAACAGCTCAGATTCTTCGCCGGAGCCAGAAAGTACGAGAATACGCTTGAAGCTGCTCTTGACCGTACCGAAGTTCCGACTGCGGTCTACACGAATCTGATCGACGCAGTGCACGCCAACATGGAAAAAATGTACCGGTACGTTGACCTTCGCAAAAAGCTCCTTGGCGTTGACGAACTTCATATGTACGACGTCTATACGCCGGTAGTTAAAGACGTTGACGTTAAGATCTCGTTTGAAGAAGCGAAAAAGACAGTGCTCGAAGCGCTCTCGGTGCTCGGCGACGATTATATCGAAATGCTCAAAAAAGGCTTCAGCAGCCGCTGGATCGACGTTTACGAGAACAAGGGCAAACGCAGCGGAGCGTATTCTTCCGGCCTTTCGAGACCTCATCCGTACGTCCTGCTCAACCATAAGGACAATCTCGACAGCCAGTTCACACTCGCGCACGAGATGGGCCACGCGCTTCACAGCTATCTGAGCACCAAAAACCAGCCGCTCAACTGCGCTGACTACGTAATCTTCGTCTCGGAGGTCGCGTCAACGTGTAACGAAGTGCTTCTTATGAAGTACCTGCTCTCCAAAACCACCGATAAGAACGAACGTGCGTACCTGATCAACCATTTCCTTGACCAGTTTAAAGGAACCGTATACCGCCAGACCATGTTTGCCGAATTTGAACTGTTTATGGGCAGACAGAGCGAAGCCGGCGAAACGCTTACGGCAGACGTGCTTTGCAAGAAATATCTCGAACTGAATAAGCTTTATTTCGGACCGTCAATGATCTCCGACGAGCTCATCGGACTCGAATGGGCGCGTATTCCTCACTTCTTCTACAATTACTACGTGTTCCAGTACGCAACGGGCTTCTCCGCGGCGGTGGCGATCGCGAACAGGATACTTTCAGAAGGTGAAAGCGCAGTTAAGGATTATAAGAAATTCCTTTCTTCCGGCGGCAGCGCGGATCCTATAAGTCTGCTTAAGATCGCGGGCGTCGACATGAGCACTCCCGAGCCGGTGAACAGCGCACTTTCACTGTTCGGAGAACTTATCGACGAAATGGAAACACTCGTAAAATAATAAAACAACCCGCTTAAGAAAGCATAAGCGGGACGCACAGAACTGAGATATTGACCGGAGGGCGGTCGTAAAGCATTGTCCTCCGGCTTTATTTTACTTTACCCGTAAGAGCGTAAACCGGTATGAACCCTATATCGCTGCTGCGGCTGTCATAACTTACGTTGCGGTTATCGCCCATCACGAAAATGCAGCCTTCAGGCACGCGCTGCGAGAATCCGTTCGGGTAATTATAAACGTACTGATCGTTCAGATAATCTTCGTGTATCAATTCGCCGTTTCTGTAAAAATGATCGTCTTTAAACTCAATAAGATCACCGGCGACACCGACGACACGTTTTATAAACAGCGTGTCTTCCTGCGCCCCTTTAA
>JAGCTF010000039.1 GCA_017963755.1 Clostridia bacterium
CGAAATGAACAGTGAACGGTTCTGGAGGCAGTTATGAAAAAAGGATTGGTTTCTATTTCGTTCAGAAAGCTCAGCCCCGAGGAGATCGTGGAACTGTGCGTGAAAACAGGGCTGAAATATATCGAATGGGGCGCAGACGTACATCTGCGGCCGGAGAATATTGAACGGATCAAAACTGTAAAATCGCTGTGCGAAGACCGGGGACTCATTCCCATCGGGTACGGCAGTTACTACAACACAGCGGATGATTTCGACAAATTCCTGCCAAATCTGGAGGCGGCCTGCATCCTGGGCACGGAATATATCAGGATATGGGGCGGAAAAACTGCCGCATATGATAAGGCTGCTGAGGACAATATCGGCCGGGCGGTTTCGCTGGCGAAGGAGCGTGGACTTACCGTGTGCCTCGAATGTCACCGGTGGACAATGACCGAAGATCACGTGCTGGCAGTAAAAGTGGCTGAAGCCACCGGCTGCCGGCTCCATTTCCAGCCCAATCCGGACATCACTTTCGAGCAGAACCTTGACGCCCTCAAAGCGATGAAGCCGCATCTCTGCGCCTGTCACGTTTTTGCGTGGGAGAAGGGCAACGTCCGCCTCCCCCTTCGCGACCATCGCGGTCAATGGCTAGAGTATATCGCCGAGGCGGGCGACGTCCCGTATCTTATGGAATTTGTTCAGGACGACGATCCGATAAACCTTGTCCGGGATGCAGGCGAGCTGGCGTTTCTGACCGGGGCAAGCAAGGCGGAAAAAATCTGCGAAAACTTACGCCTTGACAACTGCCTGTGAAAGTGGTAAATTACGCATCTGTAAACCGTTTACGGTTTCGGGCTTGTAGCTCAGTTGGGAGAGCGCTGCGTTCGCAACGCAGAGGTCATGGGTTCGAATCCCATCAGGTCCATACAAAAAAAGGGCACCTTCTTTGGTGTCCTTTTTTTGTAGACCTGGGGGGATTCGAACCCGAGAGGGTTTCGGCGTATAGCAAAGGCTCCGGTGGAGCGTTTGCAGCCGAAATCGCGAAGAGCTGTGCTCGAGCAGCGAGAACGCAAGTGCAACTGCACGAAGCGGTCTCAATCCCACCAGGTCCAACCCAATATTAAATAAATACCTCATATTATTCAGTGCGAAGCCGAATGAATAGTTAAGAATTTCGTTTCCCCCGAAATTCGTACTATCATTCGGTTCGCACTTCGAACCCGAGAGGGTTTCGGCGTATAGCAAAGGCTCCGGTGGAGCGTTTGCAGCCGAAATCGCGAAGAGCTGTGCTCTCACACCGGAGAATCAGTGAACCCGTTCATAAAATCCATAACCTTCTTATACTCCGCATCATCAGTGATAGGCGCCGGCTGGAAATTATTGACGTCGGCCGTATAAACGTAGCACGGAATAAGCTCCGAATTAGTCGAAACCAGCTTGCCGTCATTGACGCCCACAGTAAGCGTCGCATGATATATGATCGTACGGTTCTCGGGCCGCCTGCTGCCGCCGTAGCAGAAATTGCCGAGTGAATAAACGATATCCACGCCTTTGTAGATCTCGCGGGGCTGAAGCACGTGCGGATGCGCTCCAACGATCAGATCCGCGCCGGCGTCAACGATCCTGTGGCATCCGCTTACCTTCCACTGCTCCGGCTCATGCAGCCTCATCTTACCGCCGTGAAAGAAAACGATCTGAAAATCGGACACCTTTGAAGCTTCTTTGACAAGATTGCAGATCACGTCCGCTTCTGACCCGACGTAAAGGTTCGCACATATTACGGCGATCTTAAAGCTGTTTTTCTCAAAATAAAACATCTCTTCCCAGCCTGCGTACAATAGCCCGGCATTCTTTACCGCCTCTACCGTATCCAACCTGCCCTGCTCGCCGTAATCGTACATGTGGTTGTTCGCCAGCGACACAGCTTCAACGCTTTGTTCGGTTAAGATGCGCGTATTCGCCGTCTTTCCGTAGTACCAGAAAGGCGTAGCTTCATTCTTTTCAATTGGCGGAAGCTCTTTATCCGTCAGGACACACTCCAAATTCACGATAGTGAGGTCGTCAGCGCGGAAAATGGGGGCAACTTTATCGAGAAAATATTTCGGGTCTTCGCGGTTCGCATACTCCTTAAACCCGTTCACGGCGTCCTCGTTCTTGTGCGATGCCAGCATACAGTCGCCGGCAATATTGATAACGATATCGAACGTCGAACCGTCGCCGGGAGTCGCGTACGGCGTTGCCAGCACTTCCGTAGGAAGCGGCCGGGTAGCGGTCGGTGCGGGAGTTTCTGTGATCACCGGAGTAGGTTCTTCCGTCGGCGCAGGCGTTTCTGTCGGCTCGGGCGTAGGAGTATCAGTAGGCACAGGCGTAGGCGTATCAGTAGGCACGGGCGTAGGTTCCGGTGTAGGAGCTTCCGTCGGTGAAGGAGAAGGCGTTACCGTCGGGGCAATAGTCAAATTCTCCGTCGGAGCGGCGGTGATTTCCGGCGTTTCGGCGGTCAACGTTCCCTCGTCCGTCTGGCGCGCATCTTCGTTGTTCGTACAAGATACCAGCAGCGCGGCTGACAACATTATTAAGATAAGCGTGGTCAATATTTTTTTCAAATCGTTTCTCCCTCGTCTTTCGGTACAGGGGTGCCGCATTCCTGACAGAATCTCGCGTCTGGCATCAGGATCGAGCCGCACTCCTTACAGAATTTTGCGTTCGGATCGATTGCGGCGGGTTTTGACGCAGTTTCTTCGTTAGTTACAGCTCTCACCGGAATGCCGAAACCGGGAACCGGCGCCGAATTCGGGTTGAAATAATCAGGACCGCCGTATACAGCCATTGCGATACGCGGATCAAATTCTGTGCCGGGGAAACGGGCTTTCCTTATCTTCTTAAAAGTTGGCCGATTTGGATCTGCTTCAGGATTTTCCGGCTGCAATTCTTCCACTTGCGTATCTTCCGTCTGAAGTTCTTCCGCCTGCGTATCTTCCACCCGGGGCTCTTCGGGCTCGCCGCGGCTCCAGCTTTCCATCATTTCAGGACCGCCGTACACTTCAACTATATCAACATCTATATCCGCAGCCGGCTCCTCCTGCTTTTCGGTTTTGCGAACCGGTATATTCCGGAGCGGAGGACCTGCATACACGCCGGCAACAGCTCTCATCCTTCTTTTCGGATATTTATCTTTCTTTTTCATACAGCTATTCCCCTCTCGCACAATATCTGGATTCATAAAGGCTGCCGGACGTGAAGAAATTATAAGAACGGCAGCCGCCGGCGCAGTACGGCCCTTCCGGACAATCCGCGCACTTTCCTTTAAGCATCGACTCGTCAAAGTTTCTGTTATATTTGAATGAATCTGGCGAATACCAAATCTCCGCAAGCGACTTTTCGCGGAGATTGCCCTCGATAAACGAAGGATCGCGCATAGACTCGCAGCCGCTGACGTTGCCCTTCGAATCAATCCCTATCGAACAGAGCCCTGCGCCGCAGCCGGCAAACTCCTTGCCGCCGCGTATAGCGCGCTCCTCAGGCGTAAAATAGCCGATATTGTCCGCGGCACCGATAACGAACGGCGCGCCGGGGGCAGTTTTCGCGATCCACTTTATCACGTCTCTGAAACTGTAACGTACGGCCTCCGCGCTGCCAGACGCGTTGCCCATCGGAGCACACGACTGGAGCTGCCACGCGAAGATCGGCAATTTACTGACGGTTTCTTCATAAAATTCGTTAAGCACGGCTGCGTTGTCGCGCCTGAGCGCGGTTATTACCGAGACCGGGATCCCATAGCTGTCGATCCGCCTGACCGACTCCACCGCCTGCCTGAAGCTGCCTTTCATCCTCCACGCGTCGTGCACGTTCTCCGGCCCGTCGATCGATACGGCGACGGATTCGATCCTTACGTCTTTCAGGAATTTCAGATCCTCGTCTTTCAGCCGGTACCCGTTAGTTATGATGCAAACTTTAATGCCGGCACCGCAGAGCGAGGCGACAATGATCTGCCAGTCCGGGCGCATAAAAACTTCGCCGCCGATGAGGTTCACGCGCCTGAGCCTCATTTCCCTCAGCTGGCGGACAACGTCGAGGCATTCTGCCGTGCTGAGTTCCCCTTCCTGCGCCTTGCCTGCCCTTGAGCCGCAATATTTGCACGAAAAGCTGCACGAAAGCGTTATTTCCCAGACACAGCTGCTGAGTTTATACGGAAAATCTTCTTTTTTTGCGGTTCTTTTTAACTCTTTACTCATTGTTAATTTTCGTCGTCATCCGCGTCGTTTGCCTTTGCCTCTTCTTCATCCGTCGCTTCTTCAGCATTTACCTCTTCTTCGCGGCGTTTGCGGGCAAGTTCTTCGAAGTATTCAGGTCCTGCATATACACACATCGGTATCGGTTTCTCTTCCTGAGGGCGGGGCTTTACCGGCTCCGGACCGGCATATACACGAGCGCCCGGCTCAGGTCCCGCATAAACGCACTTGACCGGTTTTCTCTTTCTGAAAATGCTAAAAATCCGCGGATATTTCTTGTCCTTATCCGATTTCATATTTCATCGCTCCTTATTTTGAATCGTTTTGACTCGTTTTAACTCGTCTTGAATCATTGCCCGTTTCTTCCGCGCTGAGCACGTACGCCGTACCTTCGCTCACTTTAAATTTTATTTCGAGGCCGTTATATGCCATGCCGTATATCCTCTCCGGATCGTCCTGATATGACGGTCTGGGGTCGCTTTTTATGCACCCTGCCACGGCATTCCTGTCCCCTTCCGGAATCTTTTCGTGCACGCCCGGGGCAAATACGACGTCGAGTTCATACGAGGCCATTTCGTCGGAATATCCGCCTACAGCGCCGGGGCGGCAATCAGATATAGGCAGATACGGCTTGATGTCGATCACCGGAGTGCCGGATACGACGTCGATCCCGCTGACGACCAGCACTTTCCCCTCTTTTTCTGTCTCGAGTACTTTCTCAAGTTTTACGCAGGAAAGTCCTATCGGATTCGGCCGGAATGGAGAGCGGCTCGCAAATACACCCACGCGCCTGTTTCCCCCGAGCCTCGGAGGACGCACCGTAGGCGACCATTCATCTCTGTGCGCCAGAGAAAAATCAAAGAGGATCCACAGATGCGTGAATTTTTCTATCTCTCTCAGCGCGTCCGGATTTCTGAATTCCGGGCGGAAAACGATCCTTCCGGTCAATTCCGGTACGATCCCGCTCTGCCTCGGAATCCCGAACTTTTCGCTGAATCCGGTATCAACGTCGGCAATATATTTTACTTCGATCCCGTCTTTTCCGGCTTTCTGCGCTTCCAACTGCCATTTCCTTTCTTACAGCCGCATTTTCAGTTTAGGCAAAAACGGCTGCATTTAGCTCGTAAAGATGCGGTTTGCGGTCAATATTATATCATACGGCTGCTAAAAGAGAAACAGAAATGTTGACGCGAACGTTATTGCCAGGCCGATGAGCGCGATCTTCGTCTGTTTTTCCTTAAAGATAAGGAACCCGGCGAGGGCGGTCAAAACTATTGACCCTCCCGTCTGTATCGGATACATTACCGACGCCGGCAGCTGACTTGCGCCCAGCTGCTGAAAAAAGAACGATGCGCCGTCGAACGCCGCCGCGAGCGCTATTGCCGCGAGTACGGGCTTCAGTACGGAAAAGAAACTGACTTTCGCACGTACTTCTGCGCCATTGTCCGCGCGCTTTGATCCTTTGACCGAAGAAACCGCTTTGAGAACGAGCAGCACGATAAGCGAAAGCACGCCGTTTGACAGTGCGCAAAGCATAACGAAAGTGATCAGTACCGGCCTCTGGTCGGACATCTTAAGCGCGTGTGTCTTTGAGACAACGCTCACCAGGCCGTTCAGAATAAATACTGCGAAGCATATCAGTCCGAATATGACGCGTTTTTTCGCGGCGTTCTGAGCCTTTTCAGCGCCGTTTTTGCTGTTCCCGATGAGCGGGAAGAAGAGCGAGATTATCATCAGTACGATGCCGATGATCCTGAATACGCTTATGCCTTCGTTAAGCCAGATCACGCCGTAAAGGTAAGGTATGATCATGCCGCCGAGCATCAGGAACACTGTGTATACCGAAAGGCTTCCGTAGTTCATTATGCGGAATCCGAGAAGTGTGTATGAGCATACCAGCGATGCAAGGGCGATCGAAAGCAGCAGCGAAAACGTATTGATTTTGGGAAGGCCGCCGACAGTTATCACGTATACCAGGAAGAAGATCAGCGCGCTGATGAAGCTTCTGATGCACGAGTACAGCAGGGCGTCTTTGGGCTCGGAGCCGAGGCGCTTCTGCACGAATTTATTGGCAACGAAGAACATTACGAGCAGGAGCAGCGCGGCAAATACAAACAGGTAACTTACAAATTGTCCGCCCGATGCAGCAAGCAGACGCGCTCCTGAGGCGCCCGGCAACGATCCTTCTAAATTAACCGAATACATGACCCTGTCGCACCTCCGCCCGTCAATCTTTAGCGATCATCAGATTTTTGATGACCTTGACGCACGTTTTCATATCCTCAACGCACGCGAATTCAAATCTGGAGTGGAAGTTCTCGCCGCCGGTACAGAGATTGGGACACGGAAGACCCATAAACGAGATCCTTGCCCCGTCCGTTCCTCCGCGGATCGGTACGCAGACCGGCTCAACGCCGCAGTCGCGCATCGCCTGAAGCGCCTTCTCTACGACGAACATATTGTCCGCGAGCACTTCCTTCATGTTGTAGTACGAATCCTTCAGCACCAGCGTGAGCGTGCCTTTTCCGTATTTGCGGTTAAGTTTGCGCACGAGTTCTTTCATCAGTTTCTTTTTTTCTTCAAATTTAGCTCTGTCGTGGTCGCGGATGATATATGAAAGTTCGGCGTTTTCCGTCTCGCCGCTGATACCTGTCAGGTGGAAAAAGCCCTGATAGCCTTCGGTTTTCTCGGGTACCTGGCGTTTGGGCAGCAGGCTCTGGAGCTCGCAGGCGATCGCAGCCGCATTGACCATCTTGTTCTTCGCGCTTCCGGGATGGATCGAAATGCCGCGAACAACGATCTTTGCCGAGGCCGCGTTGAAATTCTCGTACTCAACTTCGCCGAGCTTGCCGCCGTCAACAGTGTACGCGTAATCTGCGCCGAACGCTTTTACGTCGAAATGATCCGCGCCCCTGCCGATCTCCTCGTCAGGTGTAAAGCACACAGATATTTTGCCGTGCTTTCTGCCGCTCCTGATCAATTCCTCGAGCGCAGTAATTATCTCCGCCACACCGGCCTTATCATCGGCACCGAGCAGCGTCGTACCGTCGGAAACGATCAGATGTTTGCCCTCATAATCCGCAAGATACGGATAGTCCGAAAGCTTCATCACTATCGCTTCTCCGGCGCCTTTTCCGCCTTTTTCACCCTCTCGAAGGACAATATCTCCCCCGCCGTATTTGATCGTTTTCGGCCTGATATTAGTATCGGAGCAGGCATCCGACGTGTCCATGTGGGCAATAAATCCTACCCGCTGCGTTATTTTTTCCGTATTTGCTTTAAGGAAACCGTACACGTAACCGTATTCGTCCAGCACCGTCTCGAGCCCGAGCGCGTCAAGTTCCGCTTTCAGCACTTTCGCCAGTTCGAGCTGCTTAGCCGAGCTGGGACAGGTTTCGCTCTGCTCGTCGGACATCGTCGGGAAGCTCACATATTTCAAGAACCGTTCGGTCAATTCCATAATACCACCGCGTCTTTCTTATTGAGTATACTTAACAAACAGTTAAACCGGCAGACAATTCGCAAACTGCCGCCGGTTCATACTTAAAAATCGTTCTTACGCTTCATAATATCGTTTCTCTTAGATCTTATGAAACCTGAAGTCAGTGATCAGATCCTGTCGTTATCGTCGAATCTGTCTCCGCACTGAGGGCAGAATTTCGGGGGATTCTTGGGATCTTCGGGCTCCCAGCCGCATTTATCGCAGCGATATAAAGGAGCGCCCTGAGGTCTCTTTTCTCCGCACTCGGAGCAGAAATTACCCTTATTCACGGTGCCGCATTTAGGGCAGGCCCAGCCTTCTTTATCTGCAGGTCTGGGAGCGCCGCATTCGGGGCAGAATTTACCGCCGTCAACGGTCTTTCCGCAAACGGGGCAGACCCACGTGTCAGCAGCTTTTGCGCCTGCACCGCCCTGAGGGGCAACGGGGCCGTTCGGAGCGACAGGAGCGCCGCCCTGCTGGCCGCCCTGCTCAAACAGTGCGTTGATATTATTCGCGCCCTGATTCATAGCCATACCCATGCCGATGAATCCGTTCATAGCGCCGCCTTCATTCTCGGCAGCCTTATTCATAGCACTGATGACACCGCCGGTCATACGTCCTGCGGCAACGGTAGGATTCAGAGTCATCGAAGTTTCTTCCCACTCGGTGATCTTCTTCCTCTGATCTTCGGGGATCGAAGGAACGCCCATGTTCATGGAGTAGATCTCGATACCGCGTTTACCCCAGTCATCTTTAAGAGCTTCGTTAAGAGCGTCTCTTAATTCAAGTGTGTGAGCGGGGATCTGATCGTAGGAAACACCTTTAGCGGACAGAACTGCGAGAGCCGGCTGGAGTGCCTGAACAAGCTCGCCCTTGAGCATCGAATCGATGCGGTCGCGCTTATAATCTTCACTGACGTTTCCGCTCACGTTCGTATAGAACAGGATCGGGTCGACCAGTTTATAGGAGTAGATACCGTTGCAGCGAAGGTCAACGGAAAGTTTGAAGCCGAGCTGCTCGTTAATGACGACTTTGAACGGGACCGGGCTTGCGGTGCCGAACTTATTACCGGTGATCTCCTTCAGGTTGAAGTAGTAGACTCTCTGGTCTTTACCGGTGTCGCCGCCGTAGGTGATACGACGTCCGATCGTCTTAAACGTCTCGATGATGGATTTTCCAAGGCTTCCGGCAAAAATACTGGGCTCGGAAGAATTATCGTAAGTGAACTGTCCGGGCTCTGCGCAGAACTCGACGACTTTACCCTGATCTACGATGATCATGGCCTGTCCGTCAGCGACAGCGATCCCCGATCCGTTAGAAATGATATTATCGTTTCCTTTTGTATTGGAGCTGCGGCTCGTTATTCTCTTCTGCCCTTTTACCACAAGGGTATCTTCCGGGATGGATTCGCAATAGAAGAACTCCTTCCACTGATCAGCAAGAGTTCCGCCGATAGCACCTGTTAAAGCTTTAATAAGTCCCATTTTCTTTCTCCTCTCATAAAACACGTAATCTGTATTATGTCACGGGCGCCCCTGCGCCCTTCGTTTACAGTCTGCGTAGATTATACATTACTTTGCAGTAATTATCAATAGTTCTCCTCCGAAATTTCGAAATAGCTCTGAGGATGCTTGCAGGCGGGGCATTCATCCGGCGCTTTCGTGCCGACAACGATATGTCCGCAGTTTCTGCACTCCCACACTTTTACGCTGCTCTTCTCGAAAACAGCGGCGCTCTCGACGTTCGAAAGAAGTTTACGGTATCTCTCTTCGTGATGTTTTTCGATAGCGGCAATAAGTCTGAATTTTTTTGCGAGTTCCGTAAAGCCTTCTTCTTCGGCGGTCTTCGCAAAACCTTCGTACATATCCGTCCATTCATAATTCTCGCCGTCCGCGGCAGCTACGAGGTTCTCCGCGGTATTGCCTATTCCGCCGAGTTCCTTGAACCAGATCTTGGCGTGTTCTTTTTCGTTTTCAGCCGTCTTAAGGAATATCGCGGAGATCTGCTCATATCCTTCCTTCTTAGCTGCAGAAGCGAAATACGTGTACTTATTCCTTGCCTGCGACTCCCCTGCGAATGCCGCCCAGAGATTCTTCTCGGTCTGTGTTCCTGAATACTTGTTTCCCATGATGTTGCCTCCTGTTATTTATGTTTAAATATTTTTTTCTCAAGCGCGAATATTCTCTCGCTGAAAGTGTCTGTTTCCATCGTGTTAAGTGTTTCTTTATATATTTCCATCCGGCTGTCCATAAGGTCGATCAGATGGAGCATCTCCGCCTCGGCGCACATCGGTACCACCGCGGAACCGAATTCGGGCTCTCCGTGATGTGACAGTATCATATGCTGCAGAAGGATCGATTTCCCTTCAGGTACGCCTAATTCTTCCGCGACATCCGCGATCTCCTGCGCCCCCATTACGAGATGGCCCAGCAGCTGCCCTTTTACAGTATAATCCGTAACTATCCCGAGCTGGGATATGCCGAGTTCTTTAGTTTTTGCAAAATCGTGAAGCAGCGTTCCTGCTATCAGCAGGTCGCGGTCTATTACGTCCTTATACTGTTCCGCTAAAAATTCCGCGAGCAGCAGCATATTATACGTATGCATCATAAGTCCCGACACGAAACTGTGATGCACCGATTTTGCGGCGGGCCACACTGAAAACGCTTTTCCGTGGCGTTCAAGTATTACTTCGCAGATGCTCTTATAATCGGGATCCGAAATAGAATTTACGAGGCCGCGGATCTTCTTTCCCGCTTCCGTAAGATCGATCGGGGCAACGGCGACGAGGTCTTTTTTTTCGTACTCGCCCTCTTCAGCGTACCTGATCGCAGAGAGCGTAAGCTGATTCACGCCTTTGAACTCCCCGACTTTTCCGCGCACGATCACAGGCTTTCCGTCATCAGACGCCGATGCTCCGACCGGCCCTGTGTAGTTCCAGAATTTAGCGTCAATACTTCCGGAATTGTCAGAAAGAGAACAGGCCAGAAAGCTTGACCCGTTCGCAGAAGTCTTTATAGCACAGTTTCTCAGCAGGTATACGCCCGCCACGTCTTCATTGATCACAAATTTATCTATCGTTTTATGCGGCAATTCTCAGCCACCTCCGTTTCACCGCATGCGTTTTTCCGCACTGCGTCAGATCGCAGATATACCGAAGCTGTTTACAAGGGCGGTGATCTTCTCTCCGTTCGCGCACATCGGGCAGGTCACTGCGGGTCCGCTTCTGTAGTCCGGCAGGTCGTCAGGGTTGAATACCGAGTGCACGGGAAGCCCGACACATTCGGATATTTTGGCAAAGATCGAGCAAATTCCTGCGGTACGTCCGTCGTAATAGCGTATCGCTTCGGCAGCGGATTCGGCCGTATAGCCCGAAACGACGGAGGCGGCAAGGATCAGCACGGACTTCCCGCGGATCATCGGGGCGGTATTGTCTCTGAAGAACAGCTGGCTGCCACTCACGCACTCAGGCGTCAAAACGTATATATCTCTCCCGGAATTGACCGAAAACGCGTCTGCCGCGGTCAATATCTCCGCCAGGCACGCTCCTATTACTTCCGTGTTATCGAGGCACAGGATGGTGTCAACGACCGCGCTGGTCCTGTAGTGTACGCCCAGTGCTTCCGCAATCGCCCTCGCCTCTTTCAGCCTCGCCTTGTTCGAAGCGATGTCGATATAATAGTTCATATGCGCGTGGGAGGTGGCGAAATGTCCTTTGTAAATATTGAGCCTGAGATACGGGCTTTTAGTTTCGATTCTGTATGCCTCTCCGAGTGCCATTTTTTTGCCCCCTTTTTTTTATAATACCACAAAAACGGGTCAAAAATCAATGGTCCCGGGGAGTTACTTCGGGGCTCACGCATGAGCCCCGGGAACTTATGCCTTCACTCTGCGACTCTTCCCTCAAAGAGAATGAAGCTATCTTCAGACCATTCGGAATTTTCTGTCATCAGGAAGAAATGGAACGCGCTGTCGAAAAATACACGAACCGGTTCTTTAGGATCGTAAGCAGATTTCGGAACTGCTATGACGGTAACGGCGGCAGCTTCAACACCTGTATTTGTGACGTCGATAACGGCTTTCTGAATGATGTCTCTTACAAATACGTTTTCGTCGATCATACGGGAAAAATCGGCGCTTCCTCCGAAGGCGTCCGTCATTCCCCTGCCCTTAAGGAAGTCCACAAGTTCATTTTTGTTGAGCGCAGTTTCGACGTGGAAAGAAGGCACGCGAAGCTGCACTTTGCGTTTTTCCGCTTTCTGAAGCTTCGCCTGCAGACCGTCCGTGGGACCTTTTACGAGCACCATATTGACATTGCCCTTCATCGGCACGGCAACGATCGTAGTTTCGTCGTCTGAATAATAAAGAAAGTCTTCTGTTTCCGTAAAATATTGTTTCTTTACCGTGCGCCCGTCGAGCGTCGTAAAATCCTGCTTTTCTTCTATTATCACGAAATCGTGAAGCCACGTGTTTTTATAATAAAGCGCGTTGATCAGCAAGATCATAAGATCCGAAGCGTCGAAATCTTCGGAGAGTACGTTTTTTATCAGCCCGTGAGTTTTACCGTCGCACCAGTCGTTGACGTTTTTTACAACAGTTGCAGGTTCAAAATCTTTTACTTCGGCTTCAAATGCCTCGAGGTGCATCCTGTAATCGGTCGTAAGATCTTTTATTCCTTTATATTTCCAGACGGAATTCGCAGACTCCAGACTTGAACCGCTGTTTTTATCCTGACTGCAAAAGGCGTTGAATCCTTCTACGAATCTTGTGAAGTTTTTAAGGTTTTTATCGAATGTCTGGGCGTCTGTTCCGAGGGCTTTTAGCATCTGCTCACGGGTCTCCCCGTTCGCTCCGGCTTCGAGCATGCCGAGGACAAGTTTCAGTGAAACGGGCGATATTACGTAATTTCCTTTCTCGCTCTTTTCTATATACTTCATCATGCCGGCGTCAAATTCGACGGAATCGGTCTCCGTTGTGCCGTCAGGATCGTGCTGATCGAATATACTGCCCGGTTTGGATGCAGGCTTCGCGGTATCGTTTTTTAGTGCACAGCCTGAAAACAGCAATGACGCCGCAAAACAAAAACATAATATTAAAAGAATTACGCGTTTCATGCCGAAAACCTCCCCGAAAATATGCTACAGTGTTAATATTATACGTAAATGTGATCTTTATGTCAACAGCATGGAAAAGCCGGCGGCTTTCGCTTTTTCGCGATCGCCTGCCGGCTCTTCTTTAAGGCATCTTTAAGCCCTGTTCAGTACGTCCCAGATAGGAATCGAACCTACGGCGTTCCGCTTAGGAGGCGGACCCTCTATCCCCTGAGGTACTGGGACAACGGAGGGTATTTTACACAATTATTGCCCTCCGGTCAAGTTGTTTTTACTGCCTGTTCCTCTTATACTGCCCATTTCCGCTTTTGCGGCGCGCAGGCCGGGAGTCAGGCGCTCTTCCCTTTCCTGTTCTTGAGAACCACCACGACTGCGGCGGCAACTACCAGGAGCGTTGTCCCCGCGATCACGATCGGCAGCGGGTTGAAGGAACTGCCGTTATCGCCGATCGGTTTTCCACCCTGCTCCTCGATCACTTTATTGTACTTCGAAACGTCGGAAACGTACCTGAAATTGAAGCGGTCGTTCGGCGCGGTATCGCCCAGATCCATAAACTCGAGGATGTTGCCGGTCTCGGTAGAATTGTCCGTCCACTTGAAATCGAAATTGGCCGCTTCTTCGGACTTGAGGCCGAGAAGAGATTTATCGAGCTTAAGCGTCAGGTATTGACCGTTCACGGTATACTCTGCCTCGCCGAGCTTCGAAGAAGTCCAGGAACTCCCGTCAAACTGTTCGACGCTGAGTTTGTCCGCCGTTCTTCCGCGGTTGATGATCAGGTCGTAGCCTTCCCAGCCGGTAGAATGGTCCATATCTTTATCGATGAGCAGGTTCATCCACGTGCTGTCGTCGCCGCGGACAATATCGTTTACGGTTTTTACCATGAAGTATACGTAATCGGCGTCCTGTGACACTTTCGCTTCGTCAAAGTCGTTGCGCCCGGTGCCGTTTATATACTTGAATGCGCGGTCGTAGGAGTACGTATTTCTGAACTCAACGTCGCCTATCGTGTCGCGGAACTCAGGTCCGACGCCTGCCCACGCGGAAACGTCACCGTTTTCGATCGTCGCCTGCCCCGTCGTGTATGAAAGTTTATCCAGGCCTTTATATTTGCGGATATAATCGACCATCTGGTAATAGAAATTGTCGCCGAAACCGACGCCGTCACGGAGCTTCATCGGCTCTACGTCGCGTGAAAATTCGGGGTTGAACTCGTCAACGTAGCACACGTTGTATATGTTCG
>JAGCTF010000040.1 GCA_017963755.1 Clostridia bacterium
AAAATTTTCTGTGGAAAACTTTAGCGATTCTTAACGCTGTGGAAACTGTGGATAACTTTTGAAAACTTTCAACATAGTTATGCACATGAAAAAAGCCAGTGAAAATAAGCACTTAAAGCACTTTTCCACAGTTTCCACAAAGCCTACTACTAATACTACTAAGATTATAAATATAAAAAGAAAAATAAGCGCCGGAGGAAAGAAAAATGAAACTGACATGCAACAGAGACAACCTCATCGAAGGACTTAATATCGTACAGAAAGCTGTACCTTCAAAATCTACGTTAAGCATTCTCGAAGGAATACTGATCGAAGTTGGAGAAGAAGTCAAACTCACTGGAAATGACAACGATTTCGGAATAGTATACGAAGTGCCCGGCATTATTGAAGAAATAGGAAGCATTGTCGTAAATTCCAAAACGTTCGGTGATATTATAAGAAAACTCCCTGACGTTTACGTAACGCTCGAGACTGACAACGGCGGAAATATGCTTTTCATTACCAGCGGAAAAGCAAACTACAAAATCAAGACGATCGCCGCGGAAAATTATCCGCCTGTATCCTTCCTTGACACAACGAACTCTATTGAGCTTCGCGCCGATCTTCTGCAGTCAATGATACGTGAGACGTCTTTTGCCGCCAGCATTGAAGATAAAAGGATCATTCTTCAAGGCGTATATATGGAACAGCACGAAAATGAAATGCGCTGCGTCGCAATAGACGGCTACAGACTTGCCCTTAAAATAGCGAATATTTCAAACGCAAATGAATACGGTGTAATAGTTCCTACGAAGATACTTAACGAACTTGTAAAATCCTTTAAGCCTACTGATGAAAAAATAAAGTTCTGCGTCAATGAAAACCAGATCATGTTCTATACCGATTCTTTCCGTATGGTTTCAAAACTTTATAAGGGCGAGTATATCGACTACAGAAGAATGATACCGAAAGACTTCAAAACTTCAGTTACGGTAGATACTAAGCAGCTTTTAAACGCATTAGAAAGAGCAGCACTCGTTATCAACGACGAAAAACGTTTCCCTGTTACGATATCGTTTTCCGGATCTGACGAGATCACAGTCGCGGTAACTACCGAGATCGGCGCTGTTAAAGAGCAGATCTCCGCACAGATCTCAGGCGAAGAAATGACTATCGGATTCAGCTCCAAGAACTTTATTGAAATGTTAAGAGTTATAAATGACGATAAGATCGTGATATCGCTTTTATCTCCTTTAAGCCCCTGCATTATTACGGGAGAAAGCGATACTTCATTTACTTATCTCATAATGCCGATAAGGACCCGTTCATAATAATTATATACATTTATAATAATATATAAAAACCGGTTCAGATATGTTCATATCAGATATAAACCTACAGTATTTTCGTAATTATGAAACGCTCAGCGCAAAACTCGGAAGCGGCGTAAATGTTTTTTACGGAGATAACGGTCAGGGAAAGACGAACATCTTAGAATCGGTTTTTTTCTGCGCAATCGGAAAATCATTCCGCTTCAGCAAAGACTCGGATCTCGTAAAATCTGGTAAAAATGAATTTAAAATCGAACTTCAGCTGAAAGACGATATTACAAATGAAATAACAGTTACGTTCCGAAACGGTCAAAACAGTTCTTCCGGCGCTGGAGAAAAGGCCGTCAGGGTCAACGGCCTTTATCTAAGGCGGTTAGGCCATCTGATGGGCAATTTATTGTCCGTCATCTTTTCGCCGGAAGATCTGGAGATCGTCAACGAAGGCCCGTCCGTCCGCCGCAAACTGCTTGACATCGTCATTTCCCAGATATACCCGGCTCACTATTTTGACCTCCAGCAATACAACAAGATTTTAGCCCAGAAAAACGTTCTCTTAAGAGATATTGACCCCGGAAACTCAGGGCTTATCGCACTTTTAGACGTATATAACGAGCAGCTTGCCGAAGCAGGCTCAAAAATATCAGCGCGCCGCGTTTTATTCAGTTATGAACTTGAATTATTTGCCGCGGAAAAAAACGCTGAAATATCGTCGGGCGAAAAACTTTCGTTCCAATACTACTCTAATTATTTCACCATACCTGAAAAAGCAAATAAAAATTTATTGGATAATTCGGAGTTAAGCAAAAAAATTGAAGAATTTTCAACTGTTATTAATAAAGAATTTACAGAAATACTTAATTCTCGTAAAAATCGCGAAATAGAGCGAAGCCACTCTTTATACGGCCCTCAAAATGACGATCTGCTGATCACCCTGAATGATATGGAGCTCCGGCGCTTCGGTTCACAGGGTCAAAAACGCACCGCAGTGCTGTCAATAAAACTTGCCGAAACTCAGCTTTTATATAAGCTTACCGGCCGAAGACCTGTGCTCCTGCTCGATGACGTTTTTTCGGAACTAGACGAAACAAGATGTGCGCTGCTGCTTAAAAATACGGAAGGATTTCAGACGCTTCTGACTACTGCAAACCTATCCGAACTCCCCCGCGAGATAAGCTCCGCCGCCAAGATATTTTTTGTGGAATCCGGCAGCATAAAGTTGATATAATCAAAAAAAAATGGTATAATTGGCCCCGTAAGGCATTTATGGTGTTTTATGGTATGTGAATACATAAAAACATAAAAATGTCTTCAAACGAAACGTAAGGGGATTTTTGTGTATTTACATATCGGAGATAAAGGCTGCATACGCGAAAAAGAAATTGTCGGCATATTCGATCTTGAAGTAACGACCACGATGAAGACTACCGCCGAATTTCTGAATATTTCCCAGGAAGAAGGATTTACAGTAAATGCCGTTGACAGAGGCGAAATGCCTAAATCTTTTATCCTTGCTGATAAGCAGGGCGTCAGCCGCGTATACATCTCCCCTGTTTCGACCGCTACGTTAAACAAAAGATATCTTAATAATAAGAGAAAGAGGATAATCAGATGACTGATAACCAGATGCCCGAAACCGAAAGCGAAATAATGCAGGCGCAGGAAGCTGAATACGAGCTCGAGAAATCGCTGGCGCAGAACGAAAATCACGTATATGACGAAAACGATATTCAGGTTCTTGAAGGGCTGGAAGCGGTCCGTAAAAGGCCCGGTATGTATATCGGAAGCACTTCAGCGAGAGGCCTTCACCACCTTGTTTACGAGATCGTAGATAACTCCGTTGACGAAGCACTTGCAGGGCGCTGCGATACTATAATAGTGACGCTTAACAGCGATAATTCCGTAACAGTTTCGGACAATGGTGCCGGAATTCCCGTAGGAATACACGCTCAGATGGGTATTCCGACCGTTGAAGTTGTCCATACCGTACTTCATGCCGGCGGCAAGTTCGGCGGCGGAGGATATACGGTCTCAGGCGGTCTGCACGGCGTCGGCGCGTCTGTCGTCAATGCATTGTCCGAATTTCTCGAGGTTGAGGTTTCGAGAGACGGTCACGTGTACTACCAGCGCTACGAACGCGGAAAAACGTGTTCGCCGCTGAAGATCATCGGCGATACCGATGCGCACGGAACGACAACGACTTTCAAGCCTGACTACCAGATCTTTGAAGAGCTCGTTTTTGACTATAATACCCTTCTTGTCCGTTTCCGCGAAATGGCATTCTTAAACCGCGGCGTTAAGATAATAATAAACGATAACCGCGGCGAGGCTCCTGTATCCGAAACGCTTCATTACGAGGGCGGAATCATTTCATACGTCGAGTTTCTTAACCGCAAGGAAACCGTGCTCCATCCCTCCCCTATTTATATCACCGGACAGAAAGACACGTCGATCGTCGAAGTGGCTATGCAGTATAACGATTCTTACGTTGAAAATATATACTGTTACGCAAACAATATCATAAATCACGAAGGCGGCACGCATCTTACCGGTTTCAGATCGGCGCTTACGAAAGTATTTAACGATTATGCCAGAAAGTATAATTTGTTAAAGGATTCGGACAAGAATCTCGCCGGTGAAGATGTGCGTGAAGGTCTGACGGCAATAGTTTCCGTGAAACTTGAAAACCCGCAATTCGAGGGTCAGACTAAGGAAAAACTGGGCAACAGCGACATCAGGACGCTGGTCGAGACGGTCGTAGGCGATAAATTAGCTCAATTTCTTGAAGAAAACCCGCAGGTTTCAAAAATGGTTCTCGAAAAATGCCTCACCGCCGCACGTGCGCGCGAAGCAGCTAAAAAGGCCAGAGAACTTACCCGGCGTAAATCCGCACTCGACTCCACTTCCCTTCCAGGAAAACTTGCCGACTGTACCGAGCGCGACCCTGCACTCTGCGAATTGTTCCTTGTAGAGGGAGATTCGGCAGGCGGTTCTGCAAAAGTTGGCCGAAACCGTGAATATCAGGCGATACTGGCGCTCTGGGGCAAGATGCTGAACGTTGAAAAGTCGAGGATCGACAAGGTTTATAATAATGATAAGCTGCTTCCTATTATTATGGCGCTCGGGGCCAATATTGGAAACGATTTTGACCATACGAAGCTTCGTTATCATAAGATAATTATAATGGCCGATGCCGACGTCGACGGCTCGCACATCAGAATGCTGCTCATGACGTTCTTCTTCAGATATATGAGGCCGCTTATCGAAAACGGTTATCTGTATCTTGCTCAGCCTCCGTTGTATAAATGTGAAAAGAACAAAGAATTCTTCTATGCCCTTGATGATGCTGAGCTCGATGCAAAAATTGCAGAAAAAGGCTGGACAAGGAAGGATAAAAACCTCGTTATACAGCGATTCAAAGGTCTTGGTGAAATGAGTCCGGCAGAGTTGTGGGATACGACGATGAACCCTGACACCAGAACGATACTTAAAGTTGATATCGCAAATGCGGCAACGGCCAATGAAATCTTCTCTGATCTTATGGGAGATAACGTTGAACCGAGACGAGATTTCATACATGAAAACGCCAAATTTGCTGAAAATTTGGATATTTAAGCTTAAAATAGCAAGAAACAACAAAAATTGACCTTTATTCAAGTAATCGGCAGAAGGCTTTATAAAAATGGCTCCCTGCTGATTACTTTGTTTCACGTGAAACAAAGTAAAAAAGGTTGTTTCATTTTAGAAAATAGTGTATACTATTGACACAAATCAGGCGAAAGCGAGGTTTTATCATTGGCAAAAATAGTTGCGATAGCGAATCAGAAAGGCGGCGTCGGAAAGACAACGACCGCTATTAATCTTAGCGCGTGCCTCGCGTATCTGAATAAGAAGACTATGCTCATCGACCTGGATCCGCAGGGTAACTCAACAACCGGTCTGGGAATAGACAAAAGGAACACTTCCCTTTCAGCCTATGATATTATTATTAATGATAAGAAAGTTGAAGATGTCGTAGTTCCTACTGTTCAGAATAACCTGGTGATCTGTCCTTCGAATATAAATCTTGCAGGCGCGGAAGTTGAGCTTGTAAGTCAGATTTCAAGAGAAACGAGACTTGCCGATGCGCTGGAACCAGTTTTATCAAAATATGATTATATAATGATAGATTGTCCTCCGTCGCTTGGATTGCTTACGCTCAACGCTTTAACAGCTGCGAACACCGTGCTTGTTCCAATTCAGTGCGAGTATTTTGCTCTTGAAGGCTTGTCACAGCTTATGGAGACGATCAAAATCGTTCAGCGCAGGCTTAATACTTCCCTTTCCGTTGAAGGTGTTGTGCTTACAATGTTCGATTCGAGGACAAATCTTTCTATTGAAGTTGCTGAAGAAGTTAGAAGACACTTTTCTGACCGTGTTTATCAGACTGTAATACCGAGAAACGTTAAACTTTCCGAGGCGCCTAGCTACGGGCTGCCTATAGTTATGTATGATAAAAATTCTAAGGGTGCGGAAGCGTATCTGAATCTTGCGCAGGAATTTATACGTATTTCCGGCATTTAATTATGAATTAAGCGAGGTATTTGTATGGCTGCAACAAAAAGATCTGCATTAGGAAAAGGCTTAAGTGCTTTGATAGAAGAAAATACGATAACTTCAGGCGTCGAAGAAATTGATATAATGAAGGTCGAACCGTCAGGAGATCAGCCAAGAAAACGGTTTGATAAAGAAAAACTGGATGATCTTGCCGATTCTATTAAGCAGCATGGGCTTATTCAACCGATTATTGTCCGTCAGGAAGGCAATATCTATAGAATCGTAGCAGGAGAAAGAAGATGGAGAGCTGCAAGAATTGCCGGATTGAACAAAATTCCTGTTATAGTCCGTGCTGTCACTGACAGAGAGCTTCACGAGATAGCGTTGATTGAAAATATTCAACGTGAAGACCTGAATCCGATAGAAGAAGCCGAAGCTTATAGAAAACTCGTGGTTGAATATAATTTAACTCAGGAGGAACTTGCGGGCATTGTCGGAAATAAGAGCCGCAGTGAGATCGCTAATAGAATGAGATTATTGAATCTTGAGCAGTCTGTTAAAGATATGATCATTGACGGGGCGATCACACCGGGACAGGCCAGACCGTTGCTTTCTCTGCCTATGGATATTCAGGCCGCAGTTGCTAAAACGATAGTTGAAAAAGGCCTGAATGCACGTCAGGTAGAGGATGTTGTTAAAAAATTAACATCGGGAGCTGCTTCGAAAGCAAAAGAATCAAATCAAACTGTAATTGAAACTGTTTCTAACGAAGCTACTTCTCGCGATATTGAGATAATGCAGGGGCGCTTACGTTCGGCTTTAGGAACTAAAGTTAAACTTGCAGATAATAAAGGCCGCGGCAAAATCGTTATTGAATATTATTCAGCCGATGAGCGCGAACGTCTTTTAGACTATCTGCTCGGGTCGAATAAATGATTGTTTCACGTGAAACAATGAAAGGGTATTTTTTATGGACAAGGAAATCATTCTTATTATAGCTGTGATTGCAGTGCTGCTCTTTGCAGTAAGTGTAATTTTGATTATCCTTACTATAAAAAGACTAAATCGGGCCGAAAAACGCCTTCAGGAGGTCAATCAGTTGCTTTCACAGACTAGAAAGACGATTTCTTCTGGAAATCTGACATTTGATTCTGTTGAACAACAGGAAGTTTTTAATAGTATAACTGAAAGACTTGATGCAATAGAAGAAAAACAGAAAAGTAATTTCGATAGAGTAGATATTGTACGCTATTTTGCGTCTGATAAAGACGAAGGCCGTTCGAGCTACTCTATAGGATTGACTAATGCAAAGAAAGACGGGCTTGTATTGACGGCACTTATGTACCGTAACGGAATGAATCTTTACGCTAAAAGAGTTTCAGACGGAGTAAGTGACGTTCCTTTGTCAGAGGAGGAAAAGGAAGCCGTCTCAAGAAGTAAAGTTACTAAAATTATAGGATAAATTAAGAATCAATAATTATCTGCTTGAAAGGAAGTAAGATTATGTTAGACATTAAGGTTATCAGACAGAACCCGGATCTGTTGGTTAAGGCGCTTGAAAAACGTCACTCAAAGATCGATCTCACGGAGTTTTTGGAGCTTGACCGAAAAAGAAGAGAGATTATTGCTGAAGCTGAGCAATTAAAAAACAAGCAAAATGAAGCCTCGAAGCTTATACCTGGTTATAAGAAGGAAGGAAAAGATATTTCGTCTCTTATGGCTGAGATGAAAGCAATTGCCGACAGAGTAAAAGATCTTGACGGTAAGACTCGTGAAATTGACGATGCAATGGAAAAAATCATGCTCACGATCCCGAATATCCCGAATGAGCTTGTTCCTGAGGGCGAAGATGACAGATTTAACCAGGAATTACGTAAATATGGTACGCCGACGCAATTTGACTTTGAGCCCAAAGCGCACTGGGATCTCGGTGCATCTCTTGGAATTCTTGACCCTGAAACCGCAGGAAAGGTTACCGGAACCAGATTTACGTTCTATAAAGGCCTCGGGGCAAGACTTGAGCGTTCTATCGGCAATTTTATGCTTGATTATCATACGGCTCACGGATATACCGAGATCTTCCCGCCGTTTATGGTAAATCGCGCAAGTATGACCGGCACCGGACAACTTCCAAAGTTTGAAGACGGCGCGTTTAAGATCACCGGTACAGACTATTTTATGATTCCAACCGCTGAAGTGCCTGTAACTAATATGCATCGAGACGAAATTCTTGACGGAAGTAAACTTCCTATTAAATATTGTGCTTATTCCGCTTGCTTCAGACAGGAAGCAGGCTCAGCCGGAAGAGATACAAGAGGACTTGTCCGCCAGCACCAGTTTAACAAAGTTGAGCTCGTTAAGTTTACGACACCTGAAACTTCATATGAGGAACTTGAGGAACTTACACACGAGGCTGAGATGATCCTTCAGGAAATCGGGCTGCCTTACCGTGTAGTAAGACTCTGCGCAGGCGACCTTGGCTTCTCCTCGGCAATGACGTATGATATCGAAGTCTGGATGCCGAGCTACGGAAGATACGTTGAAATTTCTTCCTGCAGTGATTTTGAAGCGTTCCAGGCACGCCGCGCCAATATCCGTTACAAGAACGGCCCGAAAGATAAAGCACAGTACGTTCACACGTTAAATGGTTCCGGTCTTGCTATTGGAAGAACAACTGCAGCAATTTTGGAAAATTTCCAGCAGGCTGACGGTTCAGTTAAGGTTCCGGAAGTACTTCAGAAGTACATGGGCACCGACGTTATTAGATAAAACACAGGAAGTAGATAAATGCCTCGTTTCTGGGAATTATTAAAAGCAAAATATCAAGCCGAGCGCCTGCGCAGAGTCCAGCTGTCAGTTGAGCATTCTGAAGATAAATTGTCATCCGACGCCAACGCTGCGGGAAAACTATGGCTTATCGCAGGCCTCGGAAATTTCGGTCCTGAGTACGAGCAGTCACGTCATAACTGCGGATTCCGGGCGCTTGACGCGCTTTCCGAACTCCTTCATGATACGATCGGCTCGCCAAGACACAGATTTAAAGGCATTGTCCGCGAAGCAGAATATGAAGGGCAACGTCTGCTGCTTTTATGGCCTCAAACATATATGAATTCGAGCGGCGATAGCATCGGAGAGGCAATGCGCTGGTACGGCATCGACGACAGCCGCCTGATCGTCCTTTACGATGACACTGATATTGACCTCGGAATGATCAGAATTCGTTCAAGAGGCAGTGCCGGGACTCATAACGGCATGAAATCTGTATTGCTGAACACAGAAACAGACGAATTTCCACGTATTCGCATAGGAATCGGCAAGAAACCGGAGTATTACGATATGTTTGATTTCGTTCTGGGCAAATTTTCTCCGGAAGAAAAAGATATCGTGAGCGAAGCCGAACAACGTGCGGCAAAGGCAGCGCTGGCAATAGTTTCGAATGGTTGTGAGCGTGCAATGTCCGAATTTAATTCTTCAAGAAAAGCTGTTTCAACCTCTGACCGCGAAAAGGGCAATGAACAGGATCCGATCGAGGTGAATGCGCCCGAACCGGAGCGGGAGGAGAAAACAACAGAGGGGACGGATAGGTGATATTTGAACAATTCCGCGACGCTCCGTTTTTTAAGGACGCCGCGGAAAAACTTAATAAAAGGAAAAGTGTAATTGATCTGACGGGGCAGACAAACGCTTCGGCAGCTCATTTTGTATGCGCTTATAATAGTCAATTTAAGCAAAAAGTTGTAATTCTTGCTCAAAACGAGCTTGCTGTAAGCAAGTTTACAGAAGATCTTGTCACATTGGGCGAATATGAGCCTGACCGTGTGCTCAAACTTCCGCCGCTCGAATACATGTTATATGAGGTCGAAGCGAGGAGCAGCGAGCTCGAAAGCGAGAGAGTAGGAACGCTTTATAAATTGACCTCCGGAGAATGGGACGCGGTCGTATTGTCCCTTCCGGCAGCGATGCAGCCACTTCCTGAACCGGCGCATATAAAAGAAAACGCAGTTATATTGACCCCGGGAATGCAGCTCGAACCGACGGAGCTTGCCGACAAATTAGCCAGGATCGGATACGTTCGAACGGCGCAGATCGACGGAAGGGGACAATTTGCTGTAAGAGGAGATATTCTTGACCTGTTTCCCGGCGCTTCCACCGTACCGTTCCGCATAGAATTTTTCGATACCGAGATCGATACGATACGGTCGTTCAGTTTAGAAACGCAGCGGACAATTGAAAACGTTGAAAGCGTGCTCGTACTTCCCGAGCGCGAGACATTTATATGGGACGAGGCGCAGGCGCTTAAAATACGTACCGATCTTAAAGCGGAACTGCTTACGCTGAATCCGTCTTCGCCGCTCGCAATATCTCTTAATTCAGATATAGATAAGATTCGTCCTTACTGCCGTTTTCCGGGTTATGATAAATACCTGCCGTACGTGCTTGAAAAAAGGTACGATATTTTCGATTATTGCAAAAACGCAGTGCTTTTTATATGTGAGCCGAACGAAACCGTAGCGTCCGGCGAACAATCTTTAGCGGATTACGTCAGTATCGCTGAAACCGTAAAAAGCAGTACAGGGCTTCCGGAACGTTCGGCGTCGCTCCTGAAACCTGCCGAAGAAAGTCTTAGAAATCTTATAGAAAAAGCATATTCAGTAGGTCAATTCTGGCATTTTGATACAAAGTCGTCAAATGCCTCCTCCGGCTATATGCCGCCGGAGCGTAAAATAGAAGCATACGGCACTCTGATTAAAACCCCCGATTCGATGGGAGACGATCCGGAACGCCTTGTTAACTATATAAAAGAAAAGGCGGACAACGGTTTCAGTGTGATTCTTATGGCTGAATCGACCGGCAGAGAGCGGCTGCTCAGAAATCTGCTGGAAGAAAGCGAACTTTCGGGACGCTGCAGCATAAAAACCGGAAATATTTCAGAAAGTATCGAATACACCGAACTGAAATTGTCCGTCATCAGCAGCAGTAAGATTTTTAAGAGGGCAAGGGCTCACGTTAAGCGTAAGCTGAGAGGGCAGGCGATCACTGCTTTTGCCGAACTTAAGCCCGGAGACCTCGTTGTCCACGACGTACACGGAATAGGCAGGTTCGAAGGTGTCGAAGCGATACAGATCGACGGACAGAAAAAAGACTATATAAAGATCATTTACAGGGACAATGGCGTTATTTACGTCCCTGCGATACAGCTTGACAGCGTCCAGAAGTATATCGGCGGCGATGAAAACGAGCCGCAGCTAAGCAAATTAGGCAGTTCGGAGTGGAAGCGGGCAACAGGAAAGGTTAAAAACAGCCTGCGTGTTTATGCAAAAGAGCTCGTGGAGCTGTACGCGCGCCGGTCTCAGATCGCCGGGTACGCTTTTAATCCTGACACAGTGTGGCAAAAAGACTTTGAAGCGGATTTTCCCTATGAAGAGACGGACGACCAGCTGCGCTGCACGGATGAGATAAAGGCTGATATGGAAAAGCCTAGGCCTATGGAGCGGCTTCTGTGCGGCGACGTAGGGTACGGAAAGACAGAAGTGGCGCTAAGGGCGGCTTTCAAAGCGGTTGTGGAAGGCAAACAGGTGGCGTTTTTAGTCCCGACGACCGTGCTTGCGCAGCAGCATTATAATAATTTTGTTGAAAGGTTCAAAAAATTCCCGATCAAAGTTGATTATCTGAGCCGTTTTCGCACGACAAAAGAGCGAACTGCGCTCGTTAAGGCGCTAAAAGAAGGAAAAGTAGATATTGTCGTCGGAACGCACGCGCTGATCAATGAAAAAATCGAGTTCAAAAACCTCGGACTCGTTGTCATTGACGAAGAGCAGCGGTTCGGCGTAAAACATAAGGAAAAATTGAGGAGCCGGTACCCGGCCGTTGATGCACTTACGTTGTCCGCGACACCAATTCCGCGCACGCTTCATATGTCGCTCTCGGGGATCAGGGACATTTCGGTAATAGAAGATCCGCCGCAGGACAGACTGCCGGTGCAGACGTACGTTGCGGAGTGGGATCCGGTCATGATAAAAAACGCGATCTACAAAGAGCTGGCGAGGCACGGGCAGGTGTTTTATCTATATAATCGCGTGCAGTCGATGGAGGCAAAGCTAAAAGAACTTGCCGAACTCGTTCCGGAGGCAAAAATAGCCGCTGCCCACGGGCAGATGGAAGAGCGCGATCTTGAAGACGTTATGATGTCGTTTTACCGCGGAGATTTTAACGTCCTGCTGTGTACGAGCATAATCGAATCCGGGCTCGATATGCCGAACGTCAATACTATAATCGTTGAAAACGGCGAGCGTCTGGGACTTTCGCAGCTTTACCAGATCCGCGGAAGGGTAGGGCGGTCAACGCGTCAGGCGTACGCTTATATTACTTACCGGAAAGGCAAAGAACTTGGTGAGACCGCGGCGAAGAGGCTCCAGGCGATACGCGAAAATACGGAATTCGGCTCCGGGTTTAAGATCGCTATGCGCGACCTCGAGATCAGGGGAGCCGGAAGCGTGCTCGGGGAGCAGCAGCACGGGCAGATAGCGGCGGTAGGGTACGAAACTTATTGCCGGCTGCTGGCAGAGGTGCTGGAGGAGGAGCGCGGCGGAATTGTTAAGGCGAGAAGCGAAGTGAAATGCAGCGTCGAAATGAATGCGGGCGGGTTTATTGACGCGGATTATATTCCGGACGAAGCGGCAAGGTTCGAGATATACCAGAAAATTGCCCGCGTCGAAACGGAAGAAGACGCGATGGAACTCACAGACGAACTTATTGACCGCTTCGGTACCGTTCCGGACAACGTTCTGAATCTCATGACCGTTTCCCGCATTCGTCATTATGCGGAACATATTGGTTTTACGTCGATCATTGAGCGCGACGATAAAGTGATGCTGTACGCCGTGGACAAGGAAAGTGCGAATCCGAGACTCGTGCGTCCGGGGCTTACGGAAAAAGATCCAGACTACCGCAGATTTTTCGAACGGTACGGGCAAAGGCTGAGGGTTTCGCGTACAAAAAACGGGGCAATAGTTACTTTTTTGCCTGTTTTTGCTCAAAAACGGCGCCCGCTTTTATCCGACGTGCTCGATCTTATGGAAGAATGGATAAAAATTGCGTAGAACAGATAAAAATTGCATGGCAACGCTTGCCAAAACGGTTTGCTTGGTGGTATAATGAGAAATGCGGATTTTTTCGCGACGCTTTTTACGAAAGAAAAGCGGCCAAAGCATTTAAAAATGCAAAGAATTAATATATTAAAGGCGGTTGGTTTATAATGGCCACGAACATTAAGGCAAAAAAGAAAAAGGGTTCGTACGATAACAAGCTTATATTATGGATAAGCGTCGGACTCGGAGCGCTTGTAGCGATCATCGCGGCGATCGCTATTATCGTCAGCTTATCCAACAACTTTGTTGCGAAAGTTAACGGTAAGAAAATATACACGTACGAATATAACTGGTTCCTCAGACAGGCCGTTTCGGAAGAATATCAGGATAATTTTGACGAATTCAAACCTGAGAATTACGATGATATGACGGAAGAAGAGAAGAATACAGTTTTTGATAACTTCTTTGACACTGAGCGCAGGGCGAAATGTGAAGCGGATGCTCTTGAAAAAGCCAGAGAATTCAAGGCTGAGAGCATTATTGCAAAGCAGAAGGGTTTTGCACTGAATTCAAAAGAGCGCGGAACGTTAAAATCAAATATTGACGCGTATCTTAATATGTATATGCAGTACGGTTATTCGTATGACGCTGCTGTATATGCTATGACGCAGGGTGCGATGTCTTTATCGGATTATAAGAAGTTTACTGTTACGCAGACTTCTGTTGAGAGATACAAACAGTCCCTTAAAGATTCGTATGAGATCAGCGACGATGAGTTGAAGACGAAATACGATGAGGATCCTAACGAGTACCGCACTGTAAACGGCCGTGTATTCCAGTTCAATCTTCCGAAGCTGCCTTCAGAGCCTAAAAACGCCGATGGAAAAGTTATTACTAAAGAGGATGCTGAGAAAGCTGACGCAGCTACCGCGGATAAATTAGCGTACGAAAAGTACGAAAAAGACCTTGAAGAGTATAACAAGAAGATCGCTAATTATATTGTCCTCGCCGGAATGATGAAAGAGGCGTATGATAAAGGTGCCGATGCGAAGTTCACATATTATGATTATGATATGACTACATTGACCCCGAAGAAGAAGGAAGCTAAAGAGGGTGAAGAGGCCTCTGCGGAAGAAGATGCAGTTCTTGAAAAGGATGCTACTTTCGAACTTCTCTGCACGTCCCAGTCTGCTTTCACGCTTAACGGAAGCGCAGCCAGCACGACGAAGGGCGTTGTTAAAGTCAATAACAATTCCTCCAGCGGAGTGGAAGATATTGACGATTTCCTGCTCAGAGCACAGTGGAATTCTTCTCGCGACGGTTTTGTGTTTGATCCTGCTGAGGATGCGGAGGAATCGACTTCCGGTACTTCCAGCGAAGCAGCTACTACCGGAGCTTCCGAAGAGAAGAAGATCAATCCTTCTGAGATCGAGATCATTCAGGTTAAGGACGACGACGGAAACCTTACCGCGCTTTATCTTGTGCGCGCTGAAGACATCAGCGATCTTGATTCCGAGGCTGACGGAAATGAAGACGGTCTTAATGCTACAAAACGCTCTGTAAAAGCTGAGGTCCTTGAGGATAAAGCTACTGCTGATATGAAGGCGGCAGTTGAGGCGGGCGGCAGCAAATATGCGCTTAAATCCGTTAAACGCAAACAGCTTGATAAGAGCATGAAAGAGGTTATGGGAGACTGAGATCCTGAAATCTCGAAAATAAACTGATTATTATCAGATAACTAAAAAGCGCTTCGGTTAAACGGCCGAAGCGCTTTTTTAGCTACAGATCAAATCGTTTGCGGGATCAATCCGGAAGTGCCGCGAGATTCTTTTTGAGAATAGCGAGCTGCTCTCTGAGCTCCTTAGGAAGCTTGTCGCCGAATTTTTCGTAGTGGACAACGATCTCGTCAGCTTCTTTGGTCCATACGGCTTTGTCTACGGTCAGGAGGCCTTTGAGTGTGTCGAGATCGATATCGAGGTCGGTGAGGTCAATATCTTCAGGTCTCGGTATGTAGCCGATAGCGGTGAGCTCAGCGTCTGCCTTGCCTTCGCAGCGGTCAACGATCCAGTTAAGCACTCTCGCGTTTTCGCCGTAGCCGGGCCAGATGAAATTGCCCTCGTCGTCGGTGCGGAACCAGTTAACGTTGAAGATCTTGGGAGCCTTGTCGCCGAGGCGCTTGCCCATATCGAGCCAGTGCTGGAAGTAGTCGCCCATATTATAACCGCAGAAGGGAAGCATTGCCATCGGGTCGCGGCGTACAACGCCTACGGCGCCGGCTGCTGCAGCGGTGGTCTCGGAAGCCATCGTAGAGCCTACGAATACACCGTTTTCCCAGTCCCTTGACTGATAAACCAGCGGAGCGCATTTAGCTCTGCGGCCGCCGAAGATGATAGCCGAGATCGGAACGCCTTCGCCCTTGTCAAATTCAGAAGAAACGCAGGGGCAGTTTTTCGCCGGAGCGGTGAAACGGGAGTTCGGATGAGCCGCGTACGTGGTCTTATCCGCTTTGTTGAACATCGACGGATTCCAGGGATATCCCTTCCAGTCAACGGCGAACGTAGGCGGATTTTTATCAAGGCCTTCCCACCATACCGTATCGTTTTCAAGATTATGGCAGACGTTCGTAAAGATCGCGCCGCGCTTGGTGCTCTCGAGAGCGTTGAAATTGGATTTTTCGTTCGTGCCGGGGGCAACGCCGAAGAAACCGTTTTCAGGGTTGATCGCGTAGAGTCTGCCGTCGGGACCGATCTTCATCCAGGCGATATCGTCGCCTACTGTCCAGACTTTATAACCCTTTTCTCTCAGATATTTAGGCGGAATAAGCATCGCGAGGTTTGTCTTTCCGCATGCGGACGGGAATGCCGCGGCAACGTAAGTGATCTTTCCCTGAGGATTTTCGAGGCCGAGGATCAACATATGTTCAGCCATCCAACCTTCTTTCCAGCCCTGGTAGGACGCGATGCGCAGCGCAAAGCACTTTTTACCAAGCAGCACGTTTCCGCCGTAAGCCGAGTTAACAGAAATGATCGCGTTGTCCTCGGGGAAGTGGCAGATATAACGTTTTTCAGGATCGACGTCGCACTTGCAGTGAAGTCCGCGCACCCAGTCGTTGCTGTCGCCGAGCACGTCGAGCACTTTCTTACCTACGCGTGTCATTATGCACATATTAAGGACAACGTAGATCGAGTCGGTTACTTCTATGCCTGCTTTAGCGATAGGTGAACCGATGGGGCCCATAGAGTACGGAATTATATACATCGTACGGCCTTTATAAGTGCCGCGGGCAATATCATACAGTTTCGTGTACATTTCTTTCGGGTCGCACCAGTTATTGGTGGGGCCTGCGTTTTCTTTCGAACGCGAGCAGATAAACGTACGGTCTTCGACGCGGGCAACGTCATTCGGTTTGGTTCTGTGCAGATAGCAGTCAGGGAGCAGCTTTTCGTTGAGCTTGATCATTTCTCCTGTGGCAACGGCCTCTTTGCGAAGTTCTTCGATCTGTGCTTCGCTTCCGTCTATCCAGACTACTTTATCGGGTTTGACCAGCGACCGAACCTCGTTCAGCCAGCTTAATATTGTGATGTTTTTGGTCATTGTAGTCCCTCCTTAAATAATATAATGGAACAGCTATATTATAATCTCAGAAACGCCAAAATGCAAGGTTCCAGATGAGGCGTTAACAGTATCCGGCAGTTCTTTGAAAGGCAAATTGCACATTTTTTAGCAGGTTAATAGCAAATAAAACTTTTTCGGCTATTAATCAATAGAAGAAACACAATAAAGCAAAGTATGCATTTTCCCTGTTTAAATGAGCACAATATCGAAAAAACAGAAGAAAAACTACAGCTTATTGTCAGCAAAAAAGAAACTTCTTGCATTTATTGTCAAAATCATATACAATCTAAGCGTTGCCGCAGTACGGCAGCGATTAGTTGTTTTTAAATGACGACGAATAAAGATTATGATTTGGCAGTTAAAGGTTGGGATCATTTATGGGACTGTTTAAAAAGAAAGGGAATAAGGCCGTCGGATTCATTGATTATGATTTTTGGGCTTCAGCAGTTGAAAACGTGTACGGAACGAAACCGGATGTTGAAGCATTTGATAAATTGGTCAGAGAGAAGTACGATGTTGATAAATTGTTTTATTTCGGGCGCTTCGGTCTTCCGGCGCTTGAGGCTGAAGTTAACCTGATACGCGTTACAGGCGGGGAGCCGGTAGACACGCAGGATTCGGACAGGATTCGCGGCGATCGCACGGATTTTATTATGCTTGAATACATTTTCAAGTATATTACGAACGTGAAAAATATTGACACCGTAATATTGTTTACGGCGGATAATCAGTTTATGTCGATCGTGTCGTTTTTAAAAGAGCGGCTGGAGAAGAAAATTGTCCTTGCCGGCGTAACAAAAACGCTCGGAGGACGGTTTAAACTGCTTGCCGACGATATTATCGAGGTGCCGGGAGAAGATGCGGAAAGAAACGTATATTATGATATGATAATTGACAATTTCCGCTATATCCACAGGCATAAGGATAAAATGATCTATCCGACGTTTCTTTCGACTATCACTACGGTCGCACGGTTAAACGAAGCGCCTGAGGAGAAGGTGCGCGAATCTTTGCAGGAACTTATTGATAAAAAGATCATTTATAAAGTTGAGATCGCGGTTAATCAGGGGGAGAATACCGTGCGCGTGCTCAGGCTCGATAAAAGTAAAGCGCAGAAAGCAGGGCTTTATCTTACGGATTGACAGCTTGAAAAATCAGACGTTATCGTTTGCAGGAAGCAGATCTGCGAGCGTTACGCTGTCGAGATAGCCGATGATCAGATCGTTAAGCCGCATCCAGACCGGGAGGGTGCGGCATTTTTCTTTGTGCTCGCAGCCTTCGCCGCTGAATTCCGCGCATTCGACGGGTGAGAGCGTGCCTTCGGTGAGTCGGAGAATTTCGCCGATCGGGTATTTTTCGGGGCTGCGGGTCAATCTGTATCCGCCCGCTCTGCCCTGGACGCCCTCGAGGAGGCCGTTTTTTACGAGTACAGGCACGATCTGTTCGAGGTATTTTAGCGAAAGTTCTTCTCTGGCGGCAATTTCTTTCATGGGAACGTAATTGTTTCCTCCGTTTTCCGCAAGATCTGTCATTATTCTGAGGGCGTACCTTCCGCGTGTAGAAATAATCATAAAAACCTCTTAATCGCCGCTAAAAGATATTGTCCCGCCACCGAGCACGGTCTCGCCGTCGTAGAAAACGGCTGCCTGGCCGGGAGTAATTGCCCTTACGGGCTCGTCGAACGTTACCTCCGCCTCATTATCGGAAAGTGCAGTTACCGTCGCCGGCTGCTCAGGATGGTGGTAACGTATACGAACTTTGCACTGCACCGGAGCTTCAGGAACGAGCCCGGAGATCCAGTTTACGTTTTCGACGCGGCACGTCTTTGAGAACATTTCGTTTGCGCGGCCAAGTATTACGGTGTTGTTGTCGCGGTCGATTCGTTTTACGTAAAGCGGCGCCTCGGCAGATATGCCGAGACCTTTGCGCTGTCCTACGGTGTAATTGATAATACCGTGATGGCGCCCGAGCACGTTTCCGTCGGAGTCAACGAAGTCGCCGTCTTCAAATGTTTTTTGCGTGTTTCTGCATATAAAATCAGTATAATTTCCGTCCGGAACGAAACAGATGTCCTGGCTGTCGGGCTTCTGGGCGTTGTGAAAGCCTTTTTCAGCGGCGATCGCACGCACTTCGGGCTTGGTGAGCTCTCCGAGAGGGAATAAAGTGTGCGAAAGCTGCTCCTGAGTGAGAAAATACAGCACGTAGCTCTGATCCTTCGCCTTGTCCACGGCTTTTTTTAGCAGAAAACGGCCCGTTTCGGCGTCAAAACTGACGCGTGCATAGTGACCGGTGGCAATATGGTTGCAGCCTAAAAGCATTGCCCGCTCGTATAAAACGCCGAACTTAAGCTCGCGGTTGCAGATGATGCACGGATTAGGCGTCCGGCCGCAGGCGTAGTTGTCAATAAAATCTTTTATCACAGTCTGGCGGAAGCGGTCCACCTGGTTAAACACGTAATACGGCATGCCCATCGACGCGGCAACGCTTCTCGCGTATTCGGTGTCGGTAAGAGAGCAGCAGGATTTATCATTGTCCTGCCCGATATCCGAATTTTCGAAAAGCCTGAGAGTTGAACCCAGGCACGTGTAACCCTGATCCTTTAATAGTGCCGCAGCGACGCTGCTGTCAACGCCGCCGCTCATTGCGATCAATACTTTACTCATTTTTCCTCGCACGGTCAGAGTTCGCAGGTCTCGCAGTTTTCGCAGGAAGGGAAGAGAGAATGATCGTACTCTATGCCGTTTTTATCATAATAATCTTTCAGCGCGGCTTTAATCGCTTCTTCCGCCAGCACGGAGCAGTGGATCTTATGTGCGGGAAGTCCGTCGAGCGCCTCTGCGACTGCGCGGTTCGTGAGTGCGAGGGCGTCGGAAACGGGTTTTCCTTTGATGAGTTCGGTGGCCATGGAACTCGAAGCGATGGCGCTGCCGCAGCCGAACGTTTCAAATTTTACATCAGAAATGATGTCGTCGTCAATTTTCAGGTATATTTTCATTATATCGCCGCATTTTGCGTTGCCGACTTCGCCGACGCCGTCAGCTCCCTCGATCACACCTACGTTGCGGGGATTGCGGAAATGATCCATTACTTTTTCACTGTAAAGAGCCATAAATCAAACACGTCCTTTCTAAAATAGTTGTCAATAAGCCGTTATTCCGTCAGTCTGTCATTCTGTCAATCCGTAAGAAAAGTGCGTTTTCCGCTGACAAGGTCGCGCCAGACGGGGGACATTGCCCGCAGCCTTTCTACGACGGAAGCGACGGCGTCAATAGTTTCGTCTATTTCTGCTTCGGTATTGTCCGGGCCGAGCGTCAGGCGCAGTGAGCCGTGGGCAATTTCGTGCGGTCTTCCTATCGCGAGCAGCACGTGGCTCGGATCGAGCGAGCCCGACGTGCAGGCGGATCCGGAGGAGGCGCAGATGCCCTTATCGTCAAGCAGCAGGAGCATCGATTCGCCTTCGATCCCTTCGAAACAGAAATGAACGTTGCCCGGAAGCCGGTTCGTACGGTCTCCGCTCAGAAGGCCGTGGGGGATGCGCGAAAGTCCGGCAATAAGTCTGTCTCTCAGCGCACGCTCGCGCGCCGCATTGACATCCATATTTGCGCAGGAGTCTTCCAACGCCGCGGCCATGCCGACGATAGCAGGCAGATTTTCCGTCCCTGCGCGTTTGCCCCTTTCCTGCGCGCCGCCTTCGATGAGCGTCGATAATATGATCCCTTTCCGGGCGTAGAGTACGCCGATGCCTTTCGGTCCACCGAATTTATGCGCGGAAATGGAAAGCATATCGATGGTCTGCTTTTTTACGTCTATCGGCAGATGTCCGGCGGCCTGCACGGCGTCGGTATGAAACAGCACGCCTTTTTCGCGGCAAACGCGCCCGATCTCTTCGACCGGCTGTATGGTTCCAATTTCGTTGTTCGCGAACATAACGGTGACAAGGCACGTGTCCGGCCTTATCGCCTGTGCAACCTGCTGCGCGGTGACGATCCCTTCGCCGTCGCGGTTTTTGAGTTTGCCGCTTTTGTCCTCCGCCATACCGGGAGCACGTACGTCAAGATACGTTACCTCATATCCGCTTTTTTCAAGCTTTTTTAGCGTATGGAGCACTGCGTGATGCTCAAAAGCGGTTGAAACTATATGTTTTTTGCCCTTCTTCGCGCCAAAATTCGCCGCCGTGATGATAGCCTGGTTATCTGCCTCGCTCCCGCCGGAAGTAAAAGTTATCTCTCTAGGTTCAGCGCCGATGCATGCGGCAACTTTTTCCCTTGCCTGATAAAGTGCTTCGGCGGCTTTCTGTCCCGCGGTGTGCATGCTGGAAGGATTTCCGTAATTATCGGTAAAACACGGCAGCATCGCATTTAAAGCGACAGGCGATATTTTAGTAGTAGCTGCGTTGTCAAGATAGATCATATCGGGTCTCCGTTGTTTCTGAATTATTTACCTACTTGTTTGGTAGGTGTTTATATTGTAGCATACTCGTTGACGGATTGCAACAGGGCAGGTGAAGAGGGGGGCAATGGCAGATGACGGGCAGATGAAAGAAGGGTGAGGGCAGATGACGGATGCCGGAAACATCCGCCGTAGACAATTTGAGCGCAATTGCGGTCAATTATTTTTTGCCCGCGACCTCGTCGATCGAAATGTTCCGGTTATGAAGGATAGGCTTCCATTCCACGTGGGAGAAGAGCGCGATGAGCATAGAATACTTGCCGATGATATCAAAGATCGGGAACATAAAGATGTGCCAGATCACCCGGTACCATGCGAGTTTCGGTATATGACGGTGCTCGGTAATCATAACGTAGGCCGCGGTAAGCATTGACGACCCCCACGAAGTCAGGAAATTGATACCTATACCGGCGAAAAGTCCGAGGAACGGGCCCCACATAAATCCGGCAAGGACTACCAGCAGGATACGCAGGATAAGGAGCAGCAGGTTTTTGAAAAACGTCACGATCGAGCGCGGATAGATGGTGGTAAGCATATCGAAACAGCAGAATTTCTGGGCAAACCCGCGGGAGCGGAAGATGCCGCAGAACAGCTTGCCGCCGCTCTCGCCGAAAGCCTGGATGTGACCTTTTCCCCAGCGGATACGTTGACGCATGACCTGCCGGAAAACAGTGGGCTGTTCGTCGTAAAATTCGGCGTCGTTCTGGTAGGTGATGCGAAAACCGTCGGCAACGGCATCGGCGCTCATTGCCCGGTCTTCCGTGAGTGACGTGTAGACCCAGCCTCGTGCGCGGATGGTTTCGGCCGCGAAGAGGAAGCCGGTGCCCTGCAGGCGTGTGGTGAGATTCATTGCGGATATTCCGCGGTTGGTCGTTCGTATAGTGCGCATCCAGTGAAGCGCGTACGAAGACGAGATCCAGTTATCGTCGAAGTTTTTGGTGTTGCGGTAGGACGTGATTATTTTCGCACCCGAATCGAACGCGTCGTTCATACGTGAAACAAAATCGCGCTTCAGAAGGTTATCGGCGTCAAAAATAAAATAGCCTTCAAACGCCTCGGAACCGTAATCTTTGGCGATGTTGTCAAGCAAAAACTGGAGCGCAAAGCCTTTGGTGCGGTGTTCGCTGTCAAAACGTTCATAACATATCGCACCGAGAGAGCGGACAATTTCCGCTGTATTGTCGGTACAGTTATCCGCAACTACAAAAGTGGTGAGGTCCCCCGGGTAATCCTGCTTTTTAATGCTGTCGATCAGGTTTCCGATGACCGCCGCTTCATTGCGCGCCGCGATCAATATCGCGTATTTGTGCAGGTTCGCGGCTTTCGGGAACTTCCGTGTTGTAAAAAGGCCAACGATCATATAGATCGTCTTAGGCAGGTACAGTGCGGAAACGACGGACGCGATAACGGTTATTATTTTAATTATTATATTTATAGCTTGTGACATTTTTCTTATGCTTTATCAAGAGTGAAACGGAATTCTTCGCCATCTGCGCAGTTTTCTTTTGCAAAACTGCTGCCGTCGGGGAAGGTGATATCGATCGAATATGTGCGTGTCCCGGGGGCTGCGGCGGTGCGCGAGAGGGATATTTTTACGGGGCCGAAAGGAGTGGGGACGCTGCCGGACGCTTTTTCCGTATTAAGTACGAACATGTGCGGTTTTACGCGCAAAGTCCGGTATCCGTCTTCTTCGGGGTACGCGCCGAGGATCATTGCCGAGAACTCGTATGCGGGTGCGGAACTCCAGCCATGGCACTCACTGCGCGGGCTGTCCGGATTCTCACACCACGTCGTGCAGTGGTTGTCGAGCATGCGCTGCCAGCCTTCGAACAGGCGTGGTGCGTATTTGTCGTAAAGCGCCGCTTTTTCGAGCGCGCGGAAGAGGAAGAAGCCCATGGAGAACGAGCAGTGCGCCACGGGAATATCGCCGTTCATTGTGCGCTCCATCAAATCTTTTGCTTCCGCCCCGGTGACAATGCCCGAAAGCACCGCCCAGAGCGACGTATGTTCGCTGAATTCGCGGCGGTAAGGCGTGTTCCGGAACAGTTTGGCGTCGTTGTCCCAGCACTTTTCGTTTATAAGCGCGGACAATTCATCCGCCCTCTGCGCATATTCCGCACTTCGCGCTGCCCGGCCGCAATAGCCGGCGACCTCCGAAGCACATCTGAGGGCGGCAACGAACAGCATTGACGCCACCGTGAGCGGTTCGCCTTCCATGCCTCCCGGCGTGACGCCTCCCGGCCAGCCCGGCACCCAATCCACAAAAGACCAGTAAGGATTTGCCCCCATAAGCCCGGTTTCGTCGCGGAAGATCTCGAAAGACTCGAGCGCCTTGTCCATCGTACCCAGCAGTTCGGAAGCCTGCCTGCGGGTCTCGTCCCCGAACGGA
The DNA here is from genome assembly GCA_017963755.1 of Clostridia bacterium. Lineage (GTDB taxonomy): Bacteria > Bacillota > Clostridia > UBA1212 > UBA1255 > UBA1255. Next base: position 23,385 of record JAGCTF010000040.1, read on the forward strand.
GCGTATCTTACGTATTCGCGCAGCATGAGCACCCAGAAAAGTGTGAAATTCGGAATGATCTGGGTCATGACCGACGGATAATTAGCCTGCAGCATTCCGTTGTATATCTGTGAACGAGCCAGGTCCGTGACGCTTTTGAACGGCAGCCGTAGATCGTCGATCATGCGCAGTGTAAACAGCATCTCGAGGCAGCTGTCCATATCGTACTGCTGCTGTTCGAAATAGGGACAGTCGATAAAGATCTCGTGGGCGCAGCATTTTACGGTGTTGATGCTTACTTTCCACATTTCTTCCAGCGCCTGGTCGGAACTTTCGAACGAACCGCTCAACGGGAACGGGTAGAAGCACGTGCTGTATGTGAGCGAATCGAAATGCACTGATGGGTCGCTGAATTCCAGGCGGATGAAGCGAAAAGCGCGGTACCAGAACGGCGTGAACGTGATCGTTCCGCTGTCCGGGATATGAATGACGTCGAACACCATGCCTCCGAATTCCGCGGAAGGATCGGTATATACGGCGTCGCGCATGCCTTTAAAGCGGTTTCCGGCGGCGTCTTTGGTGACGTAGCTTTCGCTGTAAATGATTTTAATAACGCTCCCGGGAGCTCCGGTGGCGGAAATGGTCGGAAGAGCTGTCGTGTACGTACCGGCGTCAATTTCGAGGAAGTTGTCGCCCCGGCGGGCAATTTTGAACTGCTCCGGGCAGCCGTATTCGAGCTGCGGGATCGGTCTCGGTTCAAGCAGATAATTATCGGCAAGTCCGAACACGGTAAAGCCGCGCGGCTGCGGAGGGGCAAGCTGTATGATATTGACCTCAACGAGTTTCGGGGCTCCCCAGACCTCTTCTCCGGGAGGCGTAGATATGTGTATGCCCGGAAAATGCCGGAAAGTGACGTTGTCCTCACGAACGCAGGACCATGACGCGTCCGTGCCGAAGCAGAACTTTTCCTGACCTGCCTGGGCGCCCTTGTATTCGATCTCTCCGTCGATCCACAGCGAAGGACGCGAGCCGCGGAAAATCGATATGAATGAATTTTCCTGCAGATAAAGCACTTCTACGCAGATCTCGTTATATCCTTTGTGAAAAAGCGGCTTTAGCGCGGCTGTTTCGAACGTTTCGTAGTATCTCGTATATTCCGAACCCTGGCACGGACCTTCACCGGCAAACGTGCCGTTTATGTAGAGGCGGTAGCGCGAATCCGCGCAGATGCTGAGGCGGGCGGAAGAAATATCGGCGGAATCGAGAGGAAGGTCAAAATTCTGTGTAAAATAGTAAAAATGCGTTGTCAGCGGCTTTTCTTCTGTACATATCCAAAAACTCATATAGCGCACTCCTTTGCTGCCCGAATTGTCCGGGATCCTGCTGCCAATTATAGCAGAACTGAGGCGGTTTGCAAAGCCGTGACTGTCTGGGGTATAATAACCGCATCAGATTACGCGAAGGAGCAGATGACGCAAATGAACGGCGGAGATTATATAAATATTGTCACACGGACGATCGGCGAAGCGTACGGAACACAGAAAAAAGAACTGGAAGAAGCCGCGGCGCTGATCGCCGAAGCGATAGAGACGAGGCATAACGTTTTTGTTTTTGGCTGCTCTCACGCGGGCATACTGGCCGAGGAAGTGTTCTACCGGACAGGCGGGCTCGCGGTGATAAATCCGATCTTTTTCCCGGCGATGATGCTGAACACCCGCCCGATCACTATGACCAGCTCGCTCGAGCGGCTCCCGGGGCTCGGTAAGATCATATTTGAGAAAAATCACGTAAGCGAAGGCGACGTGCTTATACTGCATTCGGTATCCGGGAGAAACGCGGTGCCGGTAGATATGGCGCTGATTGCCCGCGAAAAAGGAGTAAGGACCGTCTGCATCACGAACCTTGAATATTCGCACGCGGTCACTGCGAGACATCCGTCGGGAAAGCGGCTCTTCGAGGTGTGCGACATCGTTATTGACAATAAAGGCACGGTCGGTGATGCGGCGGTGGAAATAGAAGGACTCCCGGAAAAGATCGGGCCTACGTCAACTGCTGTCGGTACGGCGCTCATCAACGCGCTCGTGATCGATGCGGTCAATAAAATGATCGATGACGGCACCGTGCCTCCCGTGCTTATGAGCGCGAACCTTGACGGTGGCGACGCGCATAACGCAAAGATTTTTGAGGAGTACGCGGACAATATTTTCTATATGTAATTTGAAATCATTTATCGGAGACTCATAAGATGCAAAACGAAAAAGCGGCGGCGGCAATGGCTGAACTGAATATCAGCGACAGCGCGTTGTCCGGGAAAAAATATGAAGAAGCCGTGCGCGGCCCTCATCTGGTGATCGACAGCGGCGGAACAAAAGTTGCAGCAATCCTGTTTGACGACGATTTTCACCTGATTGCGAAGGCCCGGAGCGGCAGTTTAAGGGCAAATTCGACGCCCGCGGCGCTCGTTCAGGCGCATTTTAACGATATGACGGAGAAACTCGGGCTGAAACCGGGGGACAGGATCGGAACGGTAAGCGGAACGTACGAAAAAGCCATTGACAAACTGCTCTCGGAGCGTTTTACGGTTGAAAAAACGAAGCATTTAAGCGAACTTGACCTGGGACTCTGTGCCGCGGGACTGTTCGGGGACGGGCTTCTGGCGATCGCAGGCACAGGCGCTACGGTGTGCGGAAGGATCGACGGCAACGGTTTTTCTGCGGGCGGCTACGGTTCGGCTGTCGCGGACGAAGGCTCCGGCTACTGGATCTCGAGAGAGGCAATGATCGCCGCGATCCGTGATTTTGAAGAGCGCGGTCCGTCAACGCGTCTTACAGGCCTTATTGCTAGCCATTTCGGCGGATTCCCTGCAGAACACCTGAGGGAGGCGATCTTTTCTATCTATTCCATGGACAGTTCGCCTGTAACACAGGTGGCGGGGATCGTACCGCTTGTCGTCGAAGCGGCGGAAGCGGGGGACAAGCTCTCTGTCAATATTTTGTCCACTGCCGGCAAACTTATTGCCGAGCAGATGCTCTTCCTTATCCGCCGCAATTCGGTCGCGGACAATATTCCGATCGCTGTTTCAGGCAGTGTCTGGCGCCGGAATCCGTTGTTTGTCAATGCATTTACCGACCGGATCCGGCAGGTTTACCCTGAGCGCGAGTTCGTATTTCCGCAATTTCAGCCTATAATTGGCGCGGTGGCGCATATAATGTGCGCTAATCGAGGCGGGAGAGGCTTTACCCCCGAAGAGCATGCGCTGCTTTTACGCGAATATGCGGAATATAAGTTTGAAACATGATTTTTACAAGTAAAATAGTTAAGCTGAAAAAGGAAAAAGAACGCTTAAACTGACCGCTTGACGTGTATACGCCACGCGTGTATAATGTTGTTATGATAAGAAGCTTTGCAGATAAGGAAACGGAAAAGATTTATAACCAGATCTTTTCAAAAAAGCTTCCTCATAATATTCAAGGAATTGCTTTACGAAAACTGATTTTGATAAATAATGCAGGAACATTGGAGGATCTGAAAGTCCCTCCCGGAAATCATCTGGAAGCACTTCATGGAGACAGAGAGGGACAATACAGCATTAGAATTAACGATCAGTATCGAATATGCTTTTCGATTGCACAAACCAACTGCGTTTATGACGTCGAAATCGTTGATTATCATTGAAGAAGCGAGAATAAAGAAAAAACAGAGGTGAATCTCATGCCCAACTACATTCCAACGCCAACAATTAGCGATATACTAAGAAAAGAATTTATGGAGCCGATGCATCTGTCAGCATATAAGCTGGCACAGGAAATACATGTGCCGGTGTCAAGAATTCAAGCAATTTTGAACAGCAACAGAAGAATAACACCTGATACGTCATTGCGGTTGGCCAGATACTTTGGAGTTTCGGAAAAGTATTTTCTTGATATCCAGAACGATATAGATATCCGAAATTTAAAAATCAGCATGAAAAAAGAAATAGCAGAAATCAAACCGTGTAACACGTACGCAGTTTAATTGCCTGCCGTTAATATAATATTTGAAAAAACGGCGGGTCCCCAAAAAGAACCTGCCGCTTTTTTAATGATTATACTTAAAATGACTTCAGATCATCCACGTTCCGGAGCCGAGCAGTATCGGGGCGTCGAAACCGGGCGCCTCGAAAACGGCCTGAGTATTTGCCGGAACTGTGACGGTGTAGCGGTACCCGGGACCGTCGGTGCGCTTATTGTACACCACTTCGATCATACCGTAAGGAGACTCGATGCTTGCCGCCAGGCGCGTTACGCTCTTGGCGTGGCACGGCTTTATTTTG
>JAGCTF010000041.1 GCA_017963755.1 Clostridia bacterium
AATCTCGAATCTGACGAAGGAAAGAAGTTTTATATCAAGATCGCAGTCTCGATGAAAGGTGACGATATCGTCGTACGGACCGTTAACGACAGAGGAGAAGCGGTCAATATCTTCTACCGCCTTATGATCGTTCCATACGTCCCTAACGACGGTCTTCCGCTGTTTACGCCGCTCGATAACGGTTTCGTTCAGCTTTTAACGTACAACGATTATGAAGGAACGGCGCGTCCCGGTATCGACAAAGGATTCAGCATGCTGTACCGTCTGAACGGAAAGACTGTGCCAGCCGGGCTTGATAAGCGTTTCAAAGACCTCGATGTGAGCGTTACCGATCTGTCGTTCAGTGTTACCGAAGGCTATTATGATCAGGTGGAAAAGGTGACGGAAGCGCCTGTCTGCGAGTTCGACGATATTGCGGACTATAACGCAAAGATCTGGGCAGAATATTGGCAGCAGTCCGGAATCAAAATTGACGACGAATTTCTGGAACATTTGTGGTATATAAATACATATTTCATTCGCTGTGTGCTGAACAGTCACTCTCGTTGTCCGGGCCTGTTCGGGAACTGGATGTGCCCCGGCGTAGGAACAGCGTGGCACGGTGATTACCATATGAACTATAACACGCAGCAGGTGTTCTGGGGACTTATGGGGGCAAACCGTCAGGAACTCCATTTTCCGTATCTGCGTATTGTCGAGGATCTGCTTCCGGTATCAGCTGCCTGGGCTAATGATTTTTATTCTCTCGAAGGCGCCTGTTTCCCGCATTCGGCGTATCCTGTGCCGATGACGATAAATCCGTATCCGTCTCCGGACTGGGGCTGGGAGATATTCGAAACGCCGTGGACGGTGCAGAGCCTGTGGTGGCACTACACGTATACGAAAGATATTGACCTGCTGCGGACCCGTATCTACCCGCTTATCCGCGCCGCTTCGGCGTTTCTTGTTGGATACATGATGCGGGACGGAGCGAATCCCGTTGGCGACGGAAAATACCATCTTTTTCCCACGATAGTACCTGAATTGTACGGCCTCACCAGAGGACTCACGAAGAATCTTGACGGCACGACTGACCTGGCGTTCACAAAATTTATATTTAATGCGACGCTGGAGGCTATTAGCGATCTCGGACTGGGCGATGCTGAGGCGGAACTGGCAGCGAATATGCGGAAGATACTGGCTGCGTTTCCGGATTATCCAACGGCAGTCGGACGTTTCGGAGAGGTGTACGTCAGCGTCGGAACCGAGGATCCTGATCACGTGATATACAATACGCCGGCTAATCTTATGCCTATATTCCCGGGAGAGGATGTAGACGCGCTCTCCGCTTCAGGGGAAGCGCTTGAGATAGCAAAGCGCTCATGGCTCCACCACTATAACGAGGGTGGAAACGATCTTGTCTTCTATCATCTGATCGGGGCTCGTTTAGGGATCATCGATATCGAAAAATTCAAGCGCCACGTGCGCTACTGTATGATGCCGAACCAGTACGCTAACCTGCGCGCTACGCTTACCGGAGGCCGTTACGGGGACACGTTCGGGATGGATTTCATGATGCGCATGGGACTGTTCACCGAAGATCTGTCGCTATACGCCGTTGTGGATGAGTGCCTGATCTGGGGACACACCGATACCATCGTGCTGTTCCCGAACTGGGATAAAAAGCGCCAGGCGGAGTTCTGCTCGCTCAGAACAAAAGGAGCGTTCCTCGTTGACGCCGCCTGCAGCGACGGGGACGTAACTTATGTTAAAATCACCAGCGAGCGCGGCGGAGAAGCGAAACTGAAAAATCCGTGGGAAAAAGCAGTTGACCGGAGCGGAAAAGTGTACGAATCCGATATTGTGACTGTCATACTTGCCCCCGGCGAAAGCGTTGAATTTACCGCGGCGGAATGACTGACGACCGGATCGGGAGAAGGAAAGTGATAATATGACGAATGAAGAACTGAAAAAAATATATTTCGGAGCGTACAGCTTTAAAGAACTTGAAGGCGGATGGCTGCAGGCGTTTCAGTACACTGACAAACAGATGGATTATTTCCGGCGCGTCAATGATTTCTGGTATGGCAGGTGCATGGGGTCAAACTCAAAAACCATTGAGTTTATAACTACGGCGACAAAGGTCGGATTTGATTATAAACTGATCTGGGTTGGATCATACGATTCGATCGAGCTTATGGTTGACGGACTAATCACAAAGATAGTGTATCTGCAGAATGCAGGCAACGAAGGCAGAATCGAGTGGGATCTTCCGAAAGGCAAGAAAAACGTTGTAATCTATATGCCTTCCGATGCCACGGCTGTTTTAAGAAATTTCGAAGTCAATGCACCGGTAAAACGTCCCAAGAAGACCGCTAAAGTGCTCTGGCTCGGCGATTCTATCACCCAGGGCTTCGGACCTCTGCGCTCTGGACAGACATATGTCAGCGTGGCCAACAGGCTCCTGAATTACGACATTATCAACCAGGGGATCGGCGGATACGTATACGATAAAAATGTGCTGATGAAAATGGAAGGATACAGACCTGACAAAATCATAATTGCAATGGGAACGAACCAGTTTACGGCGGAAAATATGAATGATGTGGAAGAGTATTACGAAGCATTGACCGCACTGTACGGCGATGAAATACCGGTAATGTGCATCTCTCCGCTCTGGCGCGGAAACTGCGCAGATCAGTTTCCGGTGTTCGAACGGTTCTGTGAAAACGTTAAAAAGATTGCGGGAAGATATAAAAACGTCACGGTCGTCGACGGATTTAAACTGGTGCCGCACCTCAACGAATATTTTCTTGACAGCCTGCATCCCAACGGCCTCGGATCCGAGACGTTCGGCAGAAACCTGGTCGAAGTGATAAGAAAAACAAGTTTTTGAGGCACAAGGCCTTCGGGTTATAATTCAGTGGTTAGGCAGCGCGAAAAAGTCAAAAATTAGGCGTTTTTTGTAAAGAATTAGTTAGAAATTAGTCGATTACTATGCTATAGTACTTAAAAACAAGAAAGAGTCTTTTGACGACCGTGTGAAGCTGACTAAATATCGGAGTTGATCAGGGGAAAGGGGCATAACATGAAAGTAAAAATAAAAGCAGCACTATTGATTTTTCTTGCAGTCGCAGCTGCTTTTTCCTGTGTATCATGCAATCGCGCCGAAGTAAAGACAGGAATACTGGATAAAGACTATACTCCTGTTGTGAAAGGAACAGTTACGTTATCAGGATATAGTTCTGCAGGAGACGAAGGAATCGTAGCGACGCGTGCGTTTGCTTCCGCATTTGAAAGAAAATACCCGGGGACAAAGGTGGTAGTTGATATGTCTATAACCGATCCTTCCAGTACGGCAAACCGTATTGCTTCAGGGGATATCGGCGACGTCTTTTTCTTCTGGGAGATGAATACATATTCATACGCCGTATCGAATAACGCTCTGATGAATCTGACACAGTATCTGGATCCGCTTGGAATCGATGTCGGCAATATTTACAGCGGTACAATGGATCTGGGTCGCGTAAATGGCAATATCTATATGGTTGCCCGCGACCATACTCATGCGATGTTGTTCTACAACCGCGATGCATTGACATCGGCGGGCCTGACCGATCCGAAAAAAGGCTGGACGTGGGACGATTTCAAATACTATTGCGAAAGATTGACCATCGTAGGCGACGACGGAAATTATGAGCAGGTTGGAGGAAACATCAGTTTTAACTCTTCTCCCTGCATTATCCCGTTGTTCCAGGGCTGGGGCGGAAAATGGATCGATACGATAAATAAAAGGATCGATCTGACCTCGGACAAAGTCGTGAAAGGCATCGAAGAAGTAATCGGGTTGATGGAACGCGGGTACGTCGTTCCCGTAGGCGGTACAGGTGATATGAATGCCAAGTACAGTAAAGTTATAAACAATCCGATACGCACAGTATTTGTCAATTCTGTATTTCCGGCGTTACCCACAAAATGTGAAGAGTATGCAGATTACGGAGTGGATTGGAACGTGTGCGATATGTTTGCATACCCTGTTCACGGTGTCGGAGCCGGGGCAACCGGATTCGGTGTATATAACAGAACTAACAATCCGGATACTTCTGCGGCGTTGGCGCTGTTTTTCTATACTGAAGACGGACAGCGCGCATACAATGGTCAAATTGGAGGCTCAGTTCCAAATGTTCGATCGCTTGCTATGGAAAACTTTTGGAGAGTCGGAGGAAAAGAAGATACAAATTATGATGCGTTTGTAAGCTATCCGGATTGCGACGTGGTAGGCATATTTGAATGCCTTATGCCCCCGGATATAGCTGCAATAATAGCCAGCCAGGTTGACAGTATATTCTCGAACCATTTTTCAGGCAAAGCACATTTCAAAGACACCCTTGCTAAAATCGAAAAGCAGTGTAACGAAATGTGGAAAGTGATCTACAGTTGATACGCTTCGGGCAATACAGTTTTCCTTATACAGAAGGAGTGTGAGTTTTCATGAAAAAACTATCTATTATTACGGCTTTGCTGCTTGTTATCATGATTGCAGCGTCTGCATGTACCCCAAAAACTGAACCGGATCAGATTGAGAGCGAACCGCCGGTCACAGAGGCTGCCACAGATGATCCAGGCAATCAGAATACTTATCCGGAAAACCGCCTTACGGTCGATAAGACGACATATAAAGAAGGCGAGTCGATCTATATTACCGCATACGGAGCGGGAAAAGATTGGGTAGGAATCGCCAAAGCAGGTGAGACAGAACTGATCCGCTGGTGGTATCTAGATACCGTGGACGGGTATAAAAACGTACGTTCTGGCTTCCGCTTCGATGCGAACGCTGCAGAGGCAAATGTAAATCAGGATGTTGCTCTAACCAAAGGCGACTATATCGTATATCTCGTTGCCGACGACAAAACGCTGGCGGACAATGACTATATACAGATCGTTTCTATAAAGATAGAAGAAGGCAGCGGGCAAAGCAATCCGAAAAGCGAGCCGGTATTCCTTATCGAACCTGAACACATTAGCTCGCAGGCTTTGTCTCCGATTGGTCCGACTGTGACGAATGAAGTATCAAGCGCTGAAGTTATGACAGAAGAAGGCCGTACATTTGTACGCTTGATGCCTAACAGGGGCGGCGTAGGCGACCCGTACGTAGCTGTTATAGGCATAGGTGAAGGTGCTGTGGTGGCAAATTATTTATCCATCTGCTACCGTACCAACAGCGATAAGAACGGTGAATTCTTCATGGGTTCTGCCGCAGGATGGGGAGAGCCCGGAGGCCACTTCAATACTGACTGGGTCAATAAAAACGATTGGTGCCTTGCCATCTATGACCTCAAAGGAGAAGGCATAACCGCTGTGGTGGACGATTACGCTAACTATTGCCGTCTGGACTTCTTTGCCGGTATCGCCGGCGAGGGCGAGTATTTTGACGTTGCATATATTGCATTCTTTGAAACCGCTGAGGATGCGCAGAACTACGAACCGGATATTAAGGCGAATGAAACAAAAGAAGATATGGCACCTTCCTGGCCGGATTCAGGTTTCATAAAACATCTGGCGTTCGACGGAATACAGGCTCAGTTGGGAGGTAATTCTCTCGGTGAGATATTCACGCCCGGGCAAGTCAATTCATGGAATCACGTTGCCGAAGTTCAGGAAAAAACTGCTGATACCTTATTTGTGTACGGCTGGATCGCGGCAGCCGGAAAACCGGGTCAGTTCGGATACCAGATCGATGACGGCTCTACGGTCTACAGTGCTGATTTCACTCCGGAAGGAGATATGATGCAGCATGCACCAGAAGGCAGCGATTATGCTCCAAGGATGGGAGTTAAGATCCCGCTTGCACAGCTAGCCATCGGGGAACACAGTGTTCACTTCTATTACAAAGATGGCAATGAAAAGATCGCGCTGATGGATTCCTTCAAGATCCTGATCTTTGAAGCACCGGAGAAAAACGCTAAGGTATGGAACGAAACAGATTTTATGACGCATTTGTCATTCGACGAACTGGATCTGCTTGCGGGCGAGAATAAAGTTAGCGCAGTATTCGAACCGGGACAATCTGCGAATTGGAACCATATTGCTGACATTACTGATCCGACTGTAGATACGGTACGCTTCTGGGGCTGGATCGCGGGCAAAGGCACACAAGGCACCTTCGGTTATCAGATCGACGAGGACAATGCGATCTATAACGCGGCGTGGACATACCCAATGGATATGATGCAACATGCGCCCGAAGGCAGCACTTACGCCACCAGGATGGAAATATTCATTTCCCTTGCCGGGCTCACAAACGACGAACATATGATCCGCGTATTTTACAAAGACGGAGATGGAAACGTCGCGCTCCTCGATTCATTTACTGTCGTAATTCTTGAAAAAGTGCTTGTGATGGGTGAACTTGGCACCAGCGGAAGAGGCACGTTCAATGCGATGGAAGACAGAAAATTCGGCCAGAGATACAATATCGGAGACTATTACCTTAAGAAGATCATTATCACAGATGTGGCATCATATGCAGACAGCGTAAACGCATGGTCGTTCAGCGTCTGGGCGTGGAATAAAGATTACGACACGACCGTAGGCGCTGCACCTCTCTACACCATCAGTGGCGAGAATCACAGAGACAATACAGTTTTCCCTGTAGATATTCCTGCTGAGCTCGGGATCAAGGGAGATATCTATTACGAGCTTGAATATGTTGCCGGAAACACAGGTTTCACGGGCTGGAAGGCTCTTGAAAACGTTAATCCGAATGTACAGACTTATGTTGCCGGAGAACTCGTTGAAGGAACGTACGTCGCGCGTATTATTGCCGGTGTACCCGGAACTGAAAACCTGAATTCCTGACCATAACGATGAGTTCGGAAATTGATTAAATAAAAACACGGTGACAAATATGAATTTAAGGAAAGCGATGATAGCGATGATTTTTTCATTACTGGCAGCGTTAACTGTGTCATGTGATCACACGGTGATTCCGGATGAAGTACCGGATACTATCGAGGCTGCTTCGCTGAACACCTCCAGAGCGAAGCATACGGTTTCCTTTGAAAACTATCCTGCTGCCGGAATTCCTGATTACTCGAATTACACGTCTGCGGGACGCATAAGTGAAGTTCTGGGCGGAATCGCTTCATATGCGTTTGGCCTGAAAAGTTCAAAGTATTATGTCAATGGCGAACTGAAAGACGGAGGGGAAGGCATCATTGGCGTCAATGAAAACGGGACCGTAACAATGGATTCGGCCAAATTATGCACCCTTCTGGGCAGGTCTGATCTCACGGGAGATCTTCCGCAAGTGATAGCCGCAAGTATGAAGATGGGCTGTGCGGTATATGACCGCAAACTGGTATTGTTCTACGAGGGCAAGGCGCCGCTGGATACTTACGAGGATATGTATACATTTGAGGCCATGTACATGAACATGACCGGCGCATCCGATACAGAAAAGGTCAACGCGTTTATTGACCTCCCGTCACGTATTTCCAACGGTACCAGCAATACGATTTTTTATACCGCTCCAGATCTGAACCTGGGAATCCAGACTTCTGTTTATGCTGCCCAGATGGGGCAGATTAACGGACTCCATGAAGCTCCAGCGCTAGTCGCTGGAGAGGGGAAACATAATGACAATTACACCACCGTCCGTGTTTTCAACAATCAAAACGCTTGCACTACACAGTTTCTGGCATTTGATGCCTCAGTGAAGGGCGGAGTGCAGGTTGCCGCCGCTAAGGTCGGTGGCGAAGTGCTGATCGTTGCGGCACCGTTTGAAGCATACAAAGGCGCTGACGGGGACGTGCGTGTATTCGACACTTTCGGATCGCTTCGGATGGAGATCCGTGTGCGCAACGCTTTTTCCGGTCCTTACACTATTGTGACCGGAAGGTTTGCACAAGATATTGACGACGAAGTCCTGCTGGTGGCAGCCCGTAATACAAATAAAAAAGGCGAGCTCCAGTATGTAATCGTTTCGCTCTCGGACGGAAAAGTAATAACAGGATACACGCTAAAATGCGCTTTTGCCCTAAAAACCACCAAAGCGGGTGTGCCGGTAGATATATCCGTACGAAATAATGCCGAAGGTATTGACCCGATTGTGCTGTATTTTAATTCAGTACAGGCTGTTTTTGAAGGAGATGCCGAGAAAGCCGTGTTCTGCAACAGCGGGATAGAATTGCCCGCAGATGCGGTAGGCGTAAGTCCATCGACACTCGCAAGTCAGAAATATATCGTCGCTCTGCCTGCGCGGGAAGGACAGGAAAATCTGTCATATGTTACCATCTATGACGAAAATAGTACTGCGGGCTATGATCTGGATGTCGGTTTTATGGAAAACCGGTTCTATTCTTCGCTTGACAGCGGACAGGACAGCCTGCTGGAATATAATGACGATAAATATGTGTCAAAGGGTCAGTTCTGCCATCTGCGTACGGAATATGCCGCAAAAGCATTCGGCAATTTATCTTCCTGCAAGTCAAATGCTGAGATTGACGAATGGTTCGAAAAAGCGTCCTATAATGACTATAATGTTCCATCGTTGACTAGCACTTACACGACCAGACTTGCTGGCGAATATCTGATGCTTGAGCCTTGCTTTACTGCCAGATGGCACAAGGGTACTGCATTCACCAAACTTGGTGCGTATAAAGACCCTTACGACAACGAACAGAAGTACTTATCCTACGGCCCTGACGGAAAGTGGTCGAAAGATGTGGAAGTTGATCCGGAGTGGTTCCTGACCGGTACGTACGCGGACGGGATACTGGAACTGGCTAAACTGCGTTTGTTCCCGCTTCGTGATTTCCTTCAGAAAACAGCTGTGGCCTTTCGGGGCGACGGAGCATATCCGGAGCATCTGGTAGGTGTATCGCCTGTTCATGAGCAGGAAGTGGCGGTTGCAAACGGTGTAGGCGACTACAACCCGTATATGATTGAGGGCTTCCGTAATTATCTCATCGGCCGCTATGGCACTGTTGGGAATATTAATTCCATATTTGGAACAAATTTTAAGAGTGTTTCGTCGATCGATGCGCCTCGAAACGATTTTTATGCGCCTCGCGGAGACTGGGATAAATACGAGGGCAAATATTTCGAAGAGTGGGTAATGTATAACCGCTACATCATATCAAAACGCATTATAGAGGCATACCGTGAAGCACTGCTTGCCGGTTACCCGCCGGAAGCTATAACTGCTCACCAGATTCCAGAAGCAGAAGCGATCGCTGGTTTCCTGGGCAGTGCGGATAAGCGTATCAGCCCGATAGATATTGTTTTGACCTGCGGTACCGGTTACGGCGGTACGCGTTACGGTATGATGAATGAGAAGTATAATATTGCCTACAATGCGCATCTGGCCGGTCATAGCAACATCACGCTTGGCGAGTACGGGTCAATGACAGAGAGCCAAAAAGGTGCCTACAAACAGCTGAAAATGCTTTGGAACAATGGCGTCCATATGACTCAGCAGATGATTTTTGACGGCAGATATCTGACTTCCGAACTGTATGCCATTACGACCCTGGCGGAAGAAAACCTGCCGAGACCAGGATACACAGGCGGAACAGCCGGATCATTGACCGTGTCGACCGGAAGCAGGCAATACAATATTGTCCAGATCGGTGCTGCCGGCGGCGATAAACCAGGCCTCATGAAGTCAGTAGGCGCAGACGGTAAATGGGAAGGCAGCGTTTATCTTGTCCCGTTCCATGCACAGATCACCGCGGAAAATCTGAGTGCGCTGAAAGCTCCTGTTAATGGGAAGTCGAACGTTTTCAGTACCGGAAACGTGGGTACAATAAAGAATTCAGATCAGGTTGAGATCACGTTTACCGCTTCGAAGACGAATGACTCCCGTGCGTGGGTGACCGTCGAGGTGTATAACCAGAACTGCCTGATGCCTGATTCTGTAACGACCTATGAACTGACAGGGACAATGACCCCCTATCGGTATGTTCTTTCTAATCAGATCCACGACAGCGGGCTGGAGGTAAGAGTAACGTTCCATTCCGAGAGCCGCGACGGGTCAATGAAGTCTATCCGCGTGGAGGATCTGCGTGGTTCTGTTCAGAAAGAAAATGTGGGTCTGGCTTATTTCGATGACAATCAAACCAATGCATTGAGCAAGGCTCATGTGGGCGGCGTGACTTTCGATATCCTGGATCGCAAGTGATAATGGCAGGTGAAGCCGTATGATACGGATAAATGCAGTAAGTGATATGATTCTTCTTTAAATACGGCCGCAATCCATAAAAAGTGGGATTGCGGCCGTAATTTTTTTTTCGCCGCACGGTCGAAAGAGCCCGTTTCCCGATTCTCGGCCGTGCTTTAGCGGTGCGGTATACGGCCGAATCCTCTTATTTCCGCGATTTCGGCCGTGATGATTCCTCCATTTGCCATCACTCTAAATAAAGAGCGCATTAGTATTTTCCAGATTATTTTTGTATAATAAAGCAGATTTGTACATTATCTGCAAAGCTTCTTTTTTATCCATAATCCCTCCTAAAATTTCAAAAGGGAGCAACTAACCGCAGTTTGTTGCTCCCTTTTGGCGACTGATTTTTACGTTGTCCGCCAACTGCCGGCTCATTCGTCCGGCTGCTATGTCGGGTTTTTACGTTGCCCGCCAACCGCCGGCTCATTCGTCCGGCCGCTCTATCGGATTGACCCGGTGTCAGTCCACCCGTGGCCTATTGACCACTGCCATATGCATTGTACATTTTTTCCGAGATAAATGCAAGCGATTTTACGCTATCCAGGTACCACGCCGCTATTGACGCATAAACCGTATCAAGGATATAATACACACACGAAGCGGACAGGCAAAAAACGACGCGAGAACATTGTCCGCAAAAATGTCGAAAAATAAGAAAGCGAAGAATTTAAAATGCTCAAAATTGAAAAACTCACTAAAATCTACGGAAAAAAAGCGGCGGTAAACCAGCTCGATCTGCACATTGCCCCTGGAGAAATATACGGATTCATCGGGCACAACGGCGCCGGAAAAACGACCACGCTTAAGAGCGTCGCGGGCATACTGAAATTTGACAGCGGCGAGATATATATTGACGGCCACTCCATAAAGAGCGAACCGATCGAATGCAAAAAAGTGATGGCGTACATACCGGATAACCCGGATCTGTACGAATTCATGTCTGGAATAAAATACCTGAACTTTATTGCCGACGTGTACGGCGTAAGTGCGCAGAGGCGCGCGGAACTCATCAAACGCTACGGAGACGCGCTCGAACTTACTGATTCCCTCGCGCAGAACGTTTCCGACTACTCACACGGCATGAAACAGAAGCTGGCCGTCATCGGCGCGCTCATCCACGAGCCGAAGCTGATACTCATGGACGAACCGTTCGTCGGACTTGACCCGGTTGCATCGCACACGCTCAAGCAGCTGATGCGCGAGATATGCGACGGGGGCGGGGCAATATTCTTCTCCACGCACGTACTGGAAGTTGCCGAAAAACTTTGCGATAAAGTGGCGATCATAAAAGACGGAGTGCTTGTCCGTTCCGGGACAATGGACGAAGTGCGCGGCGACGAGTCGCTCGAGTCCGTGTTCCTCGAACTTCAGGACTAATGAATTGTTCGGGACTAATAAGTCGTTCGGGATTTGAAGGGCAGGGACGGTCAATATCATGCTTAAAGTTTTATTGAAAAAGCAATTTGCCGAGCTCCTGGCGGGGCTCTTGAAAAACAGGCGCACGGGGAAGATGCGTTCCGGCGGCGCGATCGCAGGATACATGGTTTTATTCGCTTTCGCCGGGATCTCTTTAATGTTCTCGTTCGGCGCGCTTTACTTTATGCTGGGGACAACGACGCTTCGAGGGGGAAATCTGTTCGGCTCGATAGATGAAACGGCAAGCTACCCGGGACTTTACTTCGCTTTCACGGGCATTGTCGCCGCAATAATCGGACTCATCGGAGGAATGTTCAGCACGTACTCCATCTTGTATTGCCCCAAGGACAACGAACTCCTGCTTTCTATGCCCATAAAGCCGGTGATGATACTTGCCGCACGCATGATGAGCGTGTATATTCTTGTCATTTTATACACCTTCATCGCGTTTCTTCCGTCGCTGATCGTTTACAGCCTCCTTGGCCGTTTCGGTTTTTTAGTACTGATCCGCGGGCTTATAATGTACGCGGCCTTAACGTTTATAATCCTTGCGTTATCGTGCGCGCTCGGCTGGCTGCTGGCAATAGTCGCTGCAAAGGTGGGCGGGAAGAAACTGGTCACTGTCATTTCGCTGCTCGTTTCACTTGGCACATACTATTTCTTCTACTTCGGACGCCAGCGCATAATGGATCTGATCACCGAAGACCCCGCAAAAGCCGAACATACCTTCAAAACCGTGCTGTTCCCGTTCTACGCATACGGCAAGGGAATAGCTGACAGCTGGATCTATTTCCTGATCTTTTTAGGCATTGCCGCCGCGCTGATGGCAATAACTCTGTTCCTGCTTTCGCGCAGCTTTATTTCGCTGGTGACAACGAAAAAAAGCCGCAGGAAGAAAGTTTACGTTGCGCGCACGGTCAATGCAAATTCGGCTTTCGGGGCGCTTTTCCGCAGGGAGATACGCCGCTTTCTGACCAATCCTCTTTACCTCTTGAATAACGGCCTCGGTTCGGTCATTATGATAGTGGTCTCGGTGATCGCGCTTGTAAACACCGGCGCCATCCGCGGCTTGCTGAACGGTATCGGCGGCACGTCCGGCAGCATTACGGGAACTCAGTTTTCGTTTTCGCAATATCTGGCGTTTCTGCCTCTCTCTATAGTTTCAGGCATTTGTTTGATACTTTCACTCACCCCTATCTCGTCCTCTTCTGTATCGCTCGAGGGCAACAGGCTTTGGATCCTTCAGACGATCCCCGTGGGCGTGAAAACGATCCTTGCCGCAAAGCTCGCCGTCCATATGTTGTTCGCCGGCGTACCCGTGCTTGTTCTGAGCGTGAGCCTGTCGATCATTCTTAAACTTGGCTTCACCTCAATATTGCTGTGCCTCGCATCTCTCGGGGTCGCGCTGCTTACCGGCACGTTCGGACTGCTGCTCGAGGTACATAATCCGAGGCTCGACTGGACGGACGAAAGTATTGCCGTAAAGCAGAATCTCAACGTGCTGTTTGTGATGCTCGGCGGCTTCGGGGCCGCGGTGCTTTTCGGGCTGTTATTCATACCGCTCTGCGTATTTTTCCCGTTCCTGATGATCCCCGCACTCGTTATTGAAATTCTGGTATTGTTCGGGCTGTCAATGCTTTTCTTCCATTTATCTGTTAAACTGTGGCCGCGGCTGTGCGAGAGTTAAATTTAAGCTTTTGCTGTATGATTTGAAAGAGGCTTCGGCCTCTTTTTTTGGGTCAGGCTTGATCCACCTGCCCCCTTGTAAAATTAAAATAAAAATGAAATAATGACCCTGCAGGCATTTTAAGTGCAGGGAAACCCACGAAAAAAACGTTTACATAGTTGAAGGATGGTTTTAGAGAGCTCTATGAACGATGAAGAAATTGTCCGGTTGCTAAAGAACAGGGACGAGACGGCATTGACCGAAATAAACAATAAATACGGAAACAAATGCCGGGCTATCGCGAAAGAGATACTGGGCAGCGATTCCGATGCTCAGGAATGTTTCAACGACGTACTGCTCAGAGTCTGGAACAATGTGCCCGAAAAGACACCGGAGAAGCTGGGAGCATATCTGGCCACCCTTGCCAGAAACGACGCCCTGGATAAATACAGAGGGCAGAGACGGAAAAAAAGCATTCCGCCGGAGCAGACAGAGCCGCTGGAAAACCTGGAAAATATGGCGGTCTACGACAGAAAGCCGGGAGACGAAGAAGCGGCGGCGGAAAAGATTGCCCGCTTCCTTTCGGAAATCAGCGCCGAAAAGCGAAACGCATTCATCCTTCGCTACTACTATGAATTGACCGAAAAAGAAATCGGCAAAAAAATGGGATTGCCCACCGGAACCGTGTCGTCCTACATAAGCCGAACCAAGAAAGCACTTAAAAAACAACTGCAAAAGGAAGGAATACACGTATGAAACCCGCAAATTCCCATAACGACGAACTTCTGAAAAAATACATGAAACATCTTCCGAAAACCATGCTGGAGGAAGCGAAAAACGCCTCCCCGGCGCCGCAAAAGCTTTCGGCCGGCATCACCGGCAGATCCGGTAATACAAATGCCAATAAAAAATGGTCCCGGATAGGCGCCGTAGCCGGAGCCGCAGCCGCATTAGTGATCTGCGTGGTGGCTGGGATCGTTATCGCCATAAAGCTTCCCAAAACAGTAAAGCAGCCCGACGATATGACCCAGCTAAACCCCACAGTTGTCGAAACTCCGACGCCTGCCATAGATACGGGGACCACTTCTCCCGCTCCAACTACGGTGGTCACCCCCACCCGGGAGGCTGCCAATACCCCGGAGGTCACCAATATCCCGAAGGTCACCCCCATCTCTACGGAGGCGACCCCCACAGCAGGACCCACTGCCGGATCCACAGCTATCCCTGCGCCAACTGCCACCACCGCGCCTACAGCTACTCCCGCGAAGGCGACTACACCAACTGCCACCACCGCGCCTACAGCTACTCCTGCGAAGGCGACTACACCAACTGCCACCACCGCGCCTACAGCCACTCCTACGAAGGCGACTACACCAACTGCCACCACCGCGCCCACAGCCACTCCCGAACCCACTCCCTCCCTTCCGTTCGTCATACCCTCCGGACTCAGGGAATTCACCGTGAAGGTGGACAATAATTTAGCCTCCGAATACCCGGGCACCCGTCCGGCTAAGGTCAGCTACGGCGAAAACGGTTTCTGGTTTGAGACGGTCAATGTTGTCCGGCCAGGTACTTACTACGCCAGAAGTGTTGAAGGCGGCGATCTGCAGACCTATACCGTAAATTCGGATATATACTTCCACTTCGAGTACACCGGCGAAATCAGCACTATCGATAACATAGTGTCCATGAATATTGACCGGGTAAGAGTGTGGCTGGAATTCACCTCCGGATCCGACCGGGAAACCCTTAAGAGAGTGGTGGCGGCATTGTCCCAAAGCCTGTCCAGCGACTATGCCAGGAAAGTCCAGTACGGAGACGTTTCCACTCTGCTCTCCGGAGAGAAGATCGTTTATAACCCCAAAGAAACGGGTTATCTTCTGGGGGATCTTCTGTGCTTTTCCAGGGATAACGTGCGTGGTCTGGCCGTCCAGAAAAACGGGGACAATGTGCTGCTTAGCTACATTGACGTGGCCTCATCCACAAACATTGCCGTGTCTTCCGACGGGTATAATTACAGCTACAGCGGAGGAACGTTGACAACAGTAAAGCATTTCCGCGGCACTTATATGATCTCCAGCCGTGAATACAGCGGCGGCGAGCTGATCAGAAGCTACGAGCGGATCAACGTGAACAGCTTTGTAGAATATTTCAATGACAAAGATAATTCCCGCACAGTAACTACTACGGTTAAAGGGAACAATAAAGTCACAGTGGAGACTTATCAGGACCGTGCGGATCTGCTGGCGCTTATCACTAAAGAAACGGTCTCCGAAAATGATGCCAAATATAAATATACGGAAACTACCGAGTATTATAAGGCTGCCGGCTCCCCGGAAACCTGGACCGAATCCCAGATCACCCGAAACGTGAACGGCGCAGACTGGGTCGAGGTCGTCCGGAAGTATGATATAAACGGAAACCCGGTCAGCGTTGTTTCCGATAATTCTTACGGCACCCACAGTGAAGAAATTATGGTCTGGAACGAATGGGGTGTAAACGTAGAGAGCAGAGGGTTCATGACTCAGAACGGCGAGAAGGTCAATGAGACTGCATCCCGCCGAAACGATTCTGGGGTACTGATCTATTCGTATAATGTCTGGTATGACAGCCGCTATTTCAGCGAACAGGTCTACAATGATGAGGGCGTTCTGCTTATCGATAGAGTTTATGACAAAGACACCGGAACCGGTCAGTGGTACGGTTATGCCCGTTATTACGACGAATCAGGCACCCTTATTAAGGAAAAAACGATCGTTTTCGAAAATGGCAAATGGATCGAAATATAACCGTAAATATAACGATTTTGTCCGATTCCAGGGCTCACGCACTACATCCGCCTTGACGCCCCAGGCTGGTTTTGTTTATAATAAATCTTGAGTAAATTGCCCGAAAGCATGACTCAAAACAGCTGAATTTTTATTGGGAGACAAGCAAGTGCTGTACTTCTTAACGCTGATAAGTGACGAAAAAGAAAGAGACCAGCTTGAACAGTGTTACTACAAACGTTGTGACATGATGTTCAAGGTGGCTTTTTCGATCTTAAAAAGCAAAGAAGATACAGAAGACGCAATTCAGGAAGTATTCTACAAAATTGCGAAGAATATGAAAAATCTGCCCGTAAACGAGACGGAACAAGTCAAATATCTGCGCGTTTGCGCAAGAAATGAAGCATACACTATCCTGGACAAGAAGGCCAAACGCGAGAGGCACAAATTCGATTCGACAATTAACGAAATAACGGACGAGGAACTGGCGGAACATATCGTTGCCACAGAAAGACCGGTGACGGAAGCCATCCTTTCGCTTCCCGAACTATATCGTCAATTGATGTTTTTACATTACGCTGACGGTTATTCTGTAAAAGAGATTGCCCGGATGCTGAAATTAAAAACGGAAACCGTGAAAAAACGGTTGGCGCGGGGCAAGCAGAAGTTAAATGAGATCTTGAATGATCCGGAACGGGGTGATGCAGAATGAACGGCCAATATATGGATACAAATGCATTGCTGAAAAGTGTGTTCGCAGAAGCCCGCGATGTGGAAATCGAAAGAGCGTTATCTGCGGATATTGACACTACTCCCTCCGAGCGGTTTAAAACCGGAATTGAAAAACTGATCAGATCGCGGAAGAAGTTCTATTGGAGATTTACTAACACAAGATTGAAAAGGGCAATTTGTATCATTGTCCTGATTCTTTTGCTGCTTGCAATACCCATGTCGGTGGAGGCAATACGCCGGCCGGTGATCAATTTCATAATCAACATCTTTTCGGATCATACCAGCGTCAATGTTGATGTCAGTGGCTTGGAAGTGCCTAAATCGATCGAACATTACTATAACATCCCGGACGAACTCGTTCCTGAGGGTTTTGAGATCACGGACAATATAGATTCAGATATTAGCCATACTGTATACTATTTTAATGATGAAAAAGAGTTCATTTATTTTTCTCAGTATATTTTATCTGGTCACCACCTGTTAGATAGTGAAGACATAGAATATATTGAAGTTAGTACTGATACTGTCAAAGGTTTTTATATTCAAAGAAAAGATAAGAAATATAACACTTTAATGTGGTACACACAGAAGTATGCATTTATTTTAGATGCATCTGATTGTGTTTCTTTTGAAAAGCTAATCGAAATTGCGGAAAATTTAGAAATAAATTCATAATTTTTTTATAATGTTGTCCCCATTTTGATACCTCTGATGGTTATATGTGTTAGAGCAGGTGAGAATGCTCAGTATTTTAGGAGGTGCCAACATGAGGAAGATGATAACAAAAGGAACAAAATTGTTTGTTTTATTACTAACGGTTTTGCTGGTTTTTTCTTCTAAGTTAATTATTTATGCTGAGAGCGAGACATTTTATAATTACGAAGAAAACCATATTCAAAATCAAGGATTAGACTATTATAACAACACTTCAAGATTCTATTCAGAATTTCGAATTGTAAACGGAGTGGCTATCCTTGATGTGGAATATTCTGGATATTTAGGTGTAACAACAGGAGCTGTAATTGAGAGTAAAATCCAAAAGAAAATACTTTTCTGGTGGTTTGATGTTAATAATGGTCAAACGAATAACACATGGGTCGATACCTTTTCAACTTGGTACGGAAGAGCGCAGCACACCCTTGGCATATCTGAAAGCGGATCATATAGAGCTGTGATTAAATATACAATAAGCGGAAGCGGAGGAAGCGACGATATAATTGAAGATATCGTTTATCCTTAAAAAGAGCTATTCTGATTAATTGGCTCAAAATAGAGAATAATTCATGAAATCATGGAGGTTAAATCAAGATGAAAAAAAGAAAAAGTATCTAAATGTTAAAACTGTATTGCCTAATATGCCGGCAATTTATTCTTTATTACCTATGGGAATGTGTTTTGATCCATACTTAAAAAAAGTCACGACATATCAAAACTATATAGTTCAAACTCATTCGCAAACGATATATAATTTAGCAACGTATCTTGACAATTGGAATTCGGGATTATACAATTCGGTTGTATCGCATCAAAGCGCACTTTTCGATAACGGACAGCACATTACATCAAAGGTGGACTCTTATTACGTTATCGGGAATGACCTTCAGACTGTAAAGAGAGTGGCGATCACAATTGATGCAAATAACGAAAAATCCGGTCCGGTTCTAATAGATTATCTGGATTATGAGGGTGATGGTACAGTTCGTTTTCACAGTGCATTGGCA
>JAGCTF010000006.1 GCA_017963755.1 Clostridia bacterium
AAGGGAGTCATATCTGGTATCTTGTAGCCTATCTCATTTTTGAAATAATCGGCGATCTCCGTAATCACCGTCGGATCCATTCCGTCCATGGAGCCTCTTAGTGAAGCGTACTCCATGACCATCGCTTCGAGCGGGATATTGCCGGTCCTCTCGCCTATACCGAGAAGCGAGCAGTTGACGGCGCACGCCCCGTACAGCCACGCAGTGGATGCGTTGGCAACCGCCTTGTAGAAATCGTTGTGTCCGTGCCACTCAAGCATCTCGCTTGGAACGTCCGAATAATGTTGCAGGCCGTATATGATCCCGGGTACGCTGCGCGGGAGAGCGACTTCAGAAACGGGTATTCCGAGACCCATCGTATCGCAGGCGCGTATCTTTACCGGGATACCCGCGTCTGCGGACATTTTCATGAGCTCATTGACGAATGGGACGACGAAGCCATAGAAATCAGCGCGGGTAATGTCTTCGAGATGGCAGCGGGGCACTACGCCGGCTTCGAACGCCATAGCGACCGTGCTCAGGTACTGATCCATCGCCTGCTTGCGCGTCATCCGAAGCTTCTTGAATATATGATCGTCGCTGCATGATACGAGAATGCCTGTTTCCCGTATGCCGAGGTCCTTCACAAGCTTGAAATCATCCTTGGTCGCCCGGATCCACGTCGTGATCTCAGGAAAGTCCAGCCCGAGATCCATGCATTCGGATATTGCCTGCCTGTCAGTCTCGCTGTATACGAAGAATTCCGTCTGACGGATGATCCCAAACGGGCCACCGAGCTTGCTCATCAGCTTGAAAATATCCACAATCTGCTTGACGGAATATGGCTCAACGGACTGCTGACCGTCGCGGAACGTCGTATCGGTTATCCATACCTCCTCCGGCATTCCCATGGGAACGCGGCGGTGGTTGAACGAAACGCGCGGTACTTCGTCGTAGCTGAACAGATCTGGGTACAATACGGGCTCCGCCACGTCCTGCAGCGAGTAACGATAGCTTTTTTGTTCGAGCAGATTTGTTTTGTCGGAAAGCTCCAACATCTTTACAATACACTCACTTTCATTGGATATATGTATACAATTATACATGCATCCACAATTTTGTCAACGTTATAATGCGATCCTTTTCGTGCTCTGCAGCCTGTAATATTCAAACATCGGCATTTCATCCGCAGCTGCGACCGTCATCCAGGCTATTGCAGCCGTTTTCAGCCCTGCTCCGGATAAAAGACTAGAACTCCGGTTCCGGAGCTCTAGTCTTTTAATGAATTGCCGAATCTGCAGGCACTTCGGCTTCTTCAATTCTCGCTTACATTTACTTATCGCTTTTCATCAATTCAAATCTCTTGGTTCATACGGTACTGAATCTAAGTCTTTCTTTTGGTGGTACAAGCAGCATACTGTTTAATCTGTTGTTCCTTTTAGTAAGGAAATCTCAATTCCGACAACCCCGTAGCGTTTTTGTTCCGCTGCGGAATAATACCGCTCCATATCCGAGGAGGTTGCTTTCGAAACGTTATCTTTGGCATATCCGCACTTAAGCAACGGAAGTAATCTGTTAAGCGTTTCAAAACTATCAAACCGATGCAGTTTTAAGACTAAGGCTTTCAGAGTCTCGTTCGTTTCAACGTTGGTAAAAACGATTTCATCACCTTCTTTTACTTTTTGCCGTTTTTCATCATACAGGCGAAGCTCTATCGTCTTCTGTCCGTTTTTCATCATTTCGAAAGGCTCGTTCTACAGATTCATACTGTGGACGGAGTTATTCCTGCAGCGTATCCGGTCGATTCGATTAAATGCGTCCTGACACCAGTCAAAAACAAGACAGAAAGACATATCGTAATCATAATTGTCTGGCAATTCCGCCATTTCAAGTATGGCGCGATCTTCTTCAGATACCTGTTCCTTCAACTCCCTCTTTGTTACCACAAATGTTCCGCTCTCCAGAAAATGCAGATTCTGAATCAGGAAAAATAATCCTTTGCAAGTGCCGCGAAATGCCGCATTATTCTTCTTCCTGTCAGCATGTATATAGCGATGGCAGAGTTCGTGATACAGATTTCCCAAACTCAACTTGACGTAGTTGATCTCGTCTTCCATTGTCACTGACGGGAGAAATTCTTTCAATTCGCCGAGCAAATCTTTTGTCGTGTGGCGCAGCTGGTAAACCTCAAGGGGATTCCACCGCATCAATTCGTCTTTGCCGCAAATAAACCCGCAGGACTTCTCATACTCTCCGATCTCTTTCAGAATTTCCCGGTACACGTCCATATCCGCAACGGAAAAATCTTCAAGGACGATCATAACGTCTATATCGCTTTTATCGGTCGCTTCACCGCGCATATAGCTGCCCTGAAATCCCACATATACCAATCGGTCGCCGAAAGAGTTTTTACATACCCCAATCAGCTTATGCAAGTATTCTTCGACTACAAACATTGTTTCTGTTTCTCCACAAATAAAGATTTGTTCATTTCCTCGTCATCAATGTCACACACTCAACAGAATGTTCAAGAAGGAACATACCGACAAATATGAATTTGTCATACTGACTTAATCAAACCATTTTCCCAAAAGGCTTCAAAAGTGTTTGCCACTCCGCTATGTTCGGTGATTTTTCCATCTACTATTTTATCTATATTTACACCTTTGATTTCTATGGTCTTATTGGTTGGC
>JAGCTF010000042.1 GCA_017963755.1 Clostridia bacterium
AAATGATACACCGACGGCTACCGGAACTTTTACGGCGGCTGTTACTTCTAATGAGACTCCCGCTCCGACGTCAACGTTAAGACCTACTGAGACTCCCGCTCCGACGTCAACGGCTACACCGACTGCGGCTGTTACTCCGACTGCTACGGCCGAGCCGACGTCAACCGCTGCACCGACTGTGAGCGTTGAACCGACTGAAGTCTCAACGCCCACAGCGACGCCTGAAATTACTGATGCTCCTGCGACTGCCACTCCTGAACAGCCTACGGCTTCTCCAACTCTTGTTCCCGGAGATGTACCGCTTGACGAATCAAATTTTCCCGACAGCGAATTTCGTGAATACATCAGGAATACTTATGATCTAAATAAAGATTCTGTATTAAGCGACGGAGAAATCAAATTAATTGACCTGCTGAACGTATACTACAATCATAAATCGATCAAAGGAATTGAACATTTTTACGCACTTGAACATCTCTGCTTCAATGGAGTTTCCTCCAAATCTCTTGATCTTAGTCTCGTTCCAGACATATCTATTTTATCTATCGGCTTTGCTTCACCTGACGTCGCGTTTACAGAAGTGCTTGAAGAACTTGATATAAGTAAGAACCATAAATTGACACAAATTCAAATTAGATCCAATCTGATAACGGAACTGGATCTGAGCGGTAACTATGAATTGCAGCATATTGACCTTCAAATTCCTTCTTTAACTAAACTCGATTTGAGTTATAACATTAATCTTGAGTCTTTTGCTTTGAAGAATATGACGCTTTCTGAACTTGATTTGACCCATAACAGTAATTTAGTTGGCTTTGATATTAGAGACTGTACTATCGGGAACTTGATTTTAAGTGAAAACAATTCCATTAAACGACTTGATCTTTTCAATTCGGGAATCGAGGAACTTGACCTTAAAAATAACCAGGTTATGACTTATTTGCTTTACGTTGGCGGAGATCGCCTTAATATTAGCCGCTGCCCCAATATGAGAAATGCATATCTTTACGGCACTTATTCGAGCTTTTATCATGCGTTCGATGATATTTATACTCCGGCGTATGAATATCCCGATGAAGAAAACGCAGGTACGATCACGCTGGTAACTGATTGTAAAAATATTTATGCGGGGTAGGATCGTAGCGCTCCTTTCCCTCATTAAAGAGCTTGTTTAAAATTATCGTCTCACCCCTTGACAACCTCCGAGCCATAGTGTATACTTCGCACATAACGGCTCCTTGGTCAAGCGGCTAAGACGCCGCCCTCTCACGGCGGAAACACGAGTTCGATTCTCGTAGGAGTCATAGCAAAGCTCCAAAGGGAGGCGCTCCAAAGGGAGCAGGCCTCCCTCGCTTTGTTTTTAAGGTTTGATCGCGACTCGCGCAGGCCGCAACACTAAAAAGGAGAGATAGATATGGCAGATGTAAACAGTTTCTTTGACACACCCGACACTACTGCGGAATACGAGCCGAAGGACATTCAGGATAATAAGATCATGGCGGTCCTTGCATATATCGGACTTCTTCTGTTAATTCCGTTATTCGCCGCTAAAAATTCCAAATTCGCACGTTTCCACGTTAATCAGGGACTGCCTCTGATGATAGTCGGACTTGCAATCGGAATCATCTCTATTCCGCTTGGACTCATTCCGATCGTTGGAATTATTACAAGCATTATCTTCGGACTTGCAGGGCTCTGTGTCCTTGCACTCGCCATTCTCGGTATAGTAAACGCCTCAACCGGAAAAGCAAAAAAACTTCCGCTTGTTGGGAAATTTAAGATCCTTAAATGATCCAAACTGATTTATGGCACAAATAAACGCGGGATGTTTTTGAAGCATCCTGCGTTTTTATTTTACTGATCATGCTTTATTGAGTTATGAGCTGTATTTCTATATCTTCAAAACGGCATAAAGCGCCGAAAGACCAGAAGGAAGCATTGCCCGGACGGCGCAGTGATCGGAGCTGTCGATCGTGAGGCGGTAGCCAAGCAGGTGAGGATAAACATCGTCGATCCGGAGAATGCCGGAAGCGGCATATTTAGAAAGATCGAGCTTAAAGTCATTGACGGCCGCATCACCATTATTCCATATAAACAGGAACATAAGTCCGGCACCGTGGTCAATAAGGCCGTACGTATTGACGCCGTCGTTGTCAATGTCGAAAGTGCCGGAAGGGAAGACGGGTATAGAAGCAGAGATATTGTCCCTGTACTTCTTGTAAAGCTCCGTTGCGTTCTGAATCAGGCGCATATTTTTATCATCAGCGCATTCGAGCCTTCCGGAGAGATACATAAAACCAGAAAGTCCCGTGACAGTATTGTACACTGTATTTTTACCGTCCGTAAATTTAGCTGTAAATTCCGGAGATGGTTTGAAAGTCTCACGAAAATCGATCGCAGTTGGATAAGGATAAGTCCATGCTCCGCAGCGCTCAGGTGGAATACATACCGACGTGCCCGAAACGATCGAAGGCAGACGGAAATAATCTTCCTGATCGCTCACCGACTGCAGGTGGAAATGCGAAAGAGTGCCCATATCTGAGCGCATCGCGCCGCTGCCGCAATTTTCAATAACAAGATCCGGATAAGCAAGCCGCACGTCGTCAATAAACTGTTCAAATGCTTTTGCATGTTCGCGCACAGATTCCGGTCCGTTCGGATCGAGAGCGGGACCGGTGTTAGCGTTGTAATCGTTTTTAACGTATCTGACTCCCATCGAGTAGAGGCGGTCAAAAACTCCGCGTATGTACTCTCGTACGCCTTTTACTCTGAAATCGAGGAGCTGCCTGCTTCCTCCGACGGGATGGCCGTTTCTGCGAAGCACGAATTCGGGATGAGCTTTAACTATGGGTGCTTCAGCGCTGGTGGATTCTATCTCGAGCCAGATACCCGGGAGCATTCCTTTAGATCTCACGTAATCGAAAATGCCCTGCAGTCCGCCTTCTCCGAACAGCTCATCATTTATTTCCCATGCGCCAATGTCGAGCAGTTCTCCTCCTATTCCACGCGTTTTGTACCAGCCTGCGTCCATAACGTAATACTCTGCACCTGCTTTTGCCGCAGCATCGATCAACGGGATCGTATTCTCTCTGTTCGGAAGCGCCCAGAGCGCGTTCATATAATCGTTGTAGCAAAGCGGAATCTTGCCGGCAGGGAAGCGTGTTTTCATATACGCGCGGTTCGCCCAGGTGACGTCCGCTGCCGCTTCTTCGAAACCGCCGTTGACAACGCCGGTCACGACTTCGCATGTTGTCTGCTTTTCTCCGGGAGCAAGAGTTTTGCTCCAGCCGTTGTTCCACTCAAAACAGTCGGAGGCAACGACTCCGATCTCGATGTTGTCACGGTATCCACGTACACCCGCTTCAATTGCCCAGCCGTTTCCGCAGCGCAGCTGTAAGTACCAGGTCTTGTTAAGTTCAGTATCTTCGATCATTATTAACGGTTCGAACTGACAAGTAGACCACGAACTTTTCGATTGCATGCGGAACGTGGATTGAGTGCCGTGGTTGTACGTCCTGTATAGCCCTGCATCTTCTGCGAACACGTGGCGCCATTGAGCTTCGCCCTGCCAGCAGCTGTACGCATAATGTATTACAAACCTGTGCTTCTTCCACGGGCTTGTCCCGCCGCATCCAATACCTGTAAGATATGCAGCACTTAGATTATTTACCGTAAACGCTTGCTCTCCGGTATTTTCTAAAACTGTATGCTGAAGCACCGCCGAGCTTTTACCGGGAGCCGCGGTTTCGGATACAATACTTATCTTCGCGTGTTTTTCTTTTATTTCATAAGTTCCGTTTTCGAGTTTCTCTGCAGATTCCAAACAATCTCTGCTTGCATGGTAATAAGCATTGTCTTCTGCGTTAAAAGAAATGTAAAAAGTATCTTTGTATTCATGGAACATAACGAAAACCCCTTTTGCGTAAGTTCTTCAGCTGTGCTTAAGGCGGCTGACAATTTCTTTGGCATTATACCCGAATCGCTGCCGTCCGGTCAATTTATTATTGACAATTACTACGTACTGACTGTAAAATTTGATTGCCAGCAATGATCAGCATTGCCGTAACCTGTATTAAAAATCGGGAGCTGCCGGTTTGGAACTAAGTGAAGCATTTAAAACTAAATTGACCGCGCTCATAGGCGAAGCGGAATATAAAGAATACGAGGCACAGCTTGATCTTCCTTGTGTTCACGGACTGAGAGCCAACCGCCTCAAGATCCGTCCGGAGGAGCTGAAACTGCTGCTTGATAACAATATCCGTATCGGCGAGTCTGTTCCGTGGTGCGATGACGGGTATTATTTTGATATTGACCCAGAGAGAATGCCGGGCCGTATGGCATATTATCTCGCGGGTCTTTATTATATCCAGGAACCGAGTGCGATGTATCCGGCCGCGAACGCCGCTATAAAGCCGGGTGAACGTGTCCTTGATATGTGTGCGGCACCCGGAGGAAAAAGTTTAAGGGCAGCTTCAGACCTTGACCGTACGGGCTTTTTGCTTTCTAACGATATAAGCGTTTCACGGGCCGGTACACTTCTGTACAATCTCGAGCTCGGCGGTGTCGAGAACGCCATGGTTACGAGCTGTACTCCTGCCGAACTTGCTGATAGATTCGGAGCCGGTTTTGATGCCGTACTCGTTGACGCGCCTTGCTCAGGGGAAGGAATGTTCCGTAAAGATCCTGATGCGCTCGGCAGCTGGGAAAAATACAAATCTGAAAAATGCATAGAGATGCAGCGCGATATATTGAAAAATGCCGCGAAGCTTGTCCGCCCGGGAGGAAGGATAATGTACTCGACTTGTACGTTCGACCGTGGCGAAGACGAGGGAATGATCGAAGAATTCATCAGCGAACATCCTGAATTTGAACTCTCAGAGCTTTCTAAAAAGGGCGGAGTCGCTGACGGGATCGACGCGGGTCATAATTCAATGCCTGCCGCCTGCGCTTCTTCCGGACCGGACGTTTCAAGAACTGCGAGACTGTGGCCTCATAAATTAAAAGGCGAGGGTCAGTTCGCCGCACTTCTCGTAAAACGTGGGGAAACGGAGTTCGATAAGTATTCAGAGCATAGCTATTACGGCGTTTTTTCGGGTAAATGCAGCAGCTACAGGCTTCTTAAACAGTATCCGGAAGAATTAAAATCGTTCGCAGATAAGAATCTTAATTCGTTGCCGCTTCAGAACGCCGCTTTTTACGTTATGGGCGAAAGCCTTTACGCCTGCACTTTCGAGCCGTGCAATATTGACCGCCTGAAAGTACTGAGAATGGGGCTGCTGATCGGCGAGATAAGCTACGGAAAATTGCGCCCTTCACAGCACTTCATAATGAGTATGGATAGGTCGATATTTGCCCGAAAAATAAGCCTTGATCCGTTCGGCAGCGATATCAGACGTTATCTGCGCGGCGAATCGCTGTACGTGCCGGAAGCGAAAGACGGCTTTACCGCTGTATGTGCCGGAGATTATCAGGTAGGCGGCGGAGAAGTTAAAAGCGGGACATTGAAAAATCTGTACCCTAAAGGCTGGAGGCGGATCATATGAGATTAGATAAATTTCTATCGAATATGGGGCTGGGCTCCAGAAAAGACGTGCATAAAATAATCGCGTCA
>JAGCTF010000043.1 GCA_017963755.1 Clostridia bacterium
GGAATATTCGTCGTCGTTAAACGAGTAGGTGATCGACTGGATGTACGCTGAAGGGACAGTGTCCGCCGGAACGACCATAAAAAGATCTGCTGAAGAGATCAGATCGAGCGTTTCGTTTCCGACGTTATAGTCGGCAATTTTATCGCCCGCTTTATACACGCGCGTTTTGTGAAATTCCATGCTGCTGTCTGAAACGAGCGAGCGCGTAAGCGTCGTAAGTTCTTCGTCCGTCACGCTGTCGCGGACAACGACAACGAGCTTCATCGGGACGTCATTGGCCCCCGTCTGAGGCAGCGTTATATTCATCGCTATCGTTCCCGGGAAACTGTCGCTGCCGCTCTGAAAAAGACCGCCCGAGGTCGAAGTGCCGTACGTGTTCTTAAGCGCAAACGGAAGCGCGCAAAGGTTAAAAACAGCGGTATTGTCCCAGATGTGGCTGAATTCGCTCTGAATTATATTCCTGACAGTGGGGATCTTCAGCGCGTATTCGTAAAGCAGCGCAAAATCATTAACGCTCGTGCGGGAAATAGTGCTGTAAGCCCCGTCAGGCGAGGTGAAGTACGTGTCCTTCATCTGAAGCTTCGCCGCGGTCTGGTTCATCATCGTGACGAAATATTCGGTATTCGGATTAACGGACGCCGCAAGAGCTCTGGCGCAATTATCGGCACCGCCGAGCAGCAGCGCACGCAGAAGATTACCGACGGTATAGCTTGCTCCGGCATATAACCTGAACTTTCCGTCTCTCGAGATGCTGTTCTCTTTAGGCGTCACGGAGTCTGTGACAAGTATTTTTCTGCCTTCTTCCGAATATTCCATCACGACTACTGCGCACATCAGCTTCGAAAGCAGCGAAGCGTCAGACGTCAGCGAAGCGTTCTGCGTGTACAATATCTGCCCGGAGTCTTGCTCGAGGACAATGTAAGACAAAAAGTTTTCCGGAACTTCGTCTTCGCCCGTAGCCGCCGCGTTCACGGTGCGCATCCGGGAGGGGGCAATGCAGTTTAAAAGCATAAGTATAACGAGTGCGGCGGCCAGGGCCCGGGCGGCAATACGTCTCAAAAGCGCCGTGAAGTTACCGCGCTTTTCTTGAAACGTTTTGATCGCATTAATTTCGGACAACAGTTCCGCCTCCTCTTATTTTGCGTGCGCCAATTATAGCAGATTTTAAGCCAGCCTTTCAAGGCTGGTGCACGAATTTGAAATTAAAAACAGCGCCGGTTCGCTTTAAGCGGCCCGGCGCTGTTTTATTACCCGTCTGATGTTCGGATCAGCACGGGCCTTTTATGATCCTGATGATCAATGCGCTCTTTTTTTGTTCCTGATGAGCATAAGCGCGAATGCTGCAACACAGAGAACGCCCAGCACAACGATGAGCGATACGTTGACGTCGCCAGTCTGCGGAATGGGCTCAATGACCTTTTCGATGATCTCAAGCGCCGTGGAAGCCTCGCCTCCGATGAATTTGATTGTCAGCGCATGATTGCCTTTCTCTAAGCGCTCAAGCGCGTCAGCAGAAATCGTCACGACCGTACTGCCCTTGACTGCTGTGTAGTCAACGCCCTTTTCAAGCGCGATGCCGTCGATCTCAACTCCTGCGAAATCATCGAACGATCTGTCTTCAGCGCCCGTCTGGATCGCCGTTACGGTAACGGTTTCGCCGCTGCCTTTCGTCCAGCTGAGGTTTTCAGCATCTTTGATCTCGTAGGCGTTCTTCGTTGCCGTATATACAGCCGTATACGACGCTTCGCCCGTTACTGCGGTGATCTCAGGACTCCAGCCCGTAAATGCGTACGTATTATAAGCATCTCCCGCTTTGGCCATATCCGCATGCTCCGGCGTCTGCCCGTATTCGACCGTCTGCGTATCTATCACGCTGCCGTCGTCATCGAGCCATGTGACAGTGTACGAATTCCGCTCTGCCGTAAACTTTGCAGTATATACGGCTTCTCCGGTGACGGAAACCACCTCGGGCTCCCAGCCTTCGAAAGTATAAGTAAATTCAGCTGTGTTATCTTTAACCGGAGGCTCGTGTTCGGGTACCGTTCCGTACTCCGCGGTAGTGGTATCGATCACTGATCCGTCGTCGCTCTTCCACGTGACTTTATATGAATTTTTAGTGTTTACGAAAACAGCCGTATATTCTGCGGTTCCTGTTACTGCGGCTGGCTCAGGTGACCAGCCGGCGAACGTATAGGTGAATTCGGCGGTGTTATCTTTCACCGCGTCAGCGTGCGCCGGAACTGTTCCGTACTCGACCGTAGTGGTATCGATCACGGTCCCGTCGTCGTTCTTCCAGGTGATCGTGTACGAGTTTTTCGTACTTGTGAAAACAGCTGTGTATTCGGCATCGCCGATGACCGCTGCGGGGGCAGGGGACCACTCTGCGAACGTGTATGTGAATTCAGCTGTATTTTCTTTCACCGCGTCATCGTGCGCCGGAACAGTGCCGTATTCGACCGTCGTGGTATCGATTACAGATCCGTCGTCATTCTTCCAGGTGATCGTGTACGATCTTCTGACTTCGCTGAACGTTGCGATATATTCCGTGTCTCCCTGCACGGGGGCAATATCAGGAGACCAGCCTGTGAAGGTGTACGTGAATTCAGCGGTTTCCTGCTTTACCGGATCATCGTGCTCGGGCAATGCTCCGTCTTCGACCAAAGTCTTGTCGATGAGTTTGCCGTCGTCCATCTTCCACGTAACAGTATATTTCGGAAGCGCGCTCCACGTATCTCTGAGCCGGACGTTGCCGAATCTGCCGGTAAGCAGCTCGCCGCCGGCAACGATTTCGCCGCTGGCCCAGTTTCCGTCTGCGCCCGTGACTTTCCAGCCGTCAAACGAGTAGTGATCTCTCTGACGAGCCGCAAGCAGATCGGTGCTTTCGATATTGTAATGCTGTACATCTCCGGTATCGGTATAGATGATAGTGTAATCGACCGTATTCCATTGTCCGTACAGCACCGCGTTTGCGGGAACCGTATCGCCTGAAACATATTTTGTCCCGCTTCCGTCGCGCTCCGTGTTCCAGGAATCGAACTTATAACCGTCACGCGTATATGCGGTGGCGGGGACTTTCATTTCCGTTCTCGGCAGCCATACGATGCGTGTGTCGTCTTTATCATTTGAAGGCACAAGCGTTATGTAGTTTGAGAACTGCTGCAGCAGAGGATACTCCCAGCCGATGCCCCAGGTATATCCCGCCTCGAAGCTGATGTACCATCTGCTTGCGTACACATTTTGGAAGCTCTCCGGATCGATAAGCTGCCCGGCAGTAAAGAAAGCGCAGGAGTACGGATCTCCTCCGATATTATTGTAATTACCGAACAGATTATCGGCCGAGTCCGAAGCGGCAAAACACTGTCCGACTCTGCCCATCTGGGTGCCGTTACCCGCTATCGCACCGACTTTATTACCGCTTCCGGTAACTTTGCCGATCTGGAGGCAACGTTCTACTGTAAATCCGATAGATGATTTATTTCCGACTATTCCTCCGACAGTTATTCCGCTGCCTGATACGCTGCCAACGTGGAGGCAATCACTCATTGACCCGGAGGCGCTGTACGTTCCGTATCCTCCGCAGATACCGCCGACGTTGCCTTCGGTAGCTGTAGAAGTAACGTCACCGATAAATACGCAGTTTTCGATCGACCCGGAGCAGAAACCTGCAATGCCTCCGACATTGTAGCCGCCGCCTTTAATGCTTCCGTAAACCCACAGATCCCGAACCGATCCGTAATTTATATTGCCGAACAGACCTGCGTTGGAAGAGGAATCGACTTTTATTCCCTTGATCACGTGATTCTCGCCGTAAAAAGTGCCGGAGAACGTGACTTCGCTGCTTGATCCGACAGGTGTCCAGTTAGTTCCGGAAAAATCAAGGTCGTTTTTGAGGAAAACGTCAACGCCGCTGTAGGAGTTGCCTCCGTTTACGCTGTCGCGGAAACTTCTCATTTCGCTTTCGTTGTTAATATAGACCCGGCTCGTGTATGTCATAACCGTGGCACCATTTCCGCCCGCGCCGCCAACGCCTCCGACTCCGCCCTTGGGGTTAATATTCTGTGCTCTGCGGTTTACGGGAGCGTCGCCTTTCACTACCCATACTTTATCGAAGTCCCAGCCTTTGAAATTAGAAGAATCCTTGAACCGGCTCTGATAGTAGAAATAATCATACCCGTCGCCTGAGAGGATGCCGAATGATTCGACCCAGCCCAGTGCGTAGTCAGAGCAGTCACACCACCAGTAATTGTTATTGAGATTCACTACAACGCCGCTGTTCCATCTTCCTCCTACAAGACCTCCTGCGTATCCGTAATGAGCGGCTTGATAATAAAGGCAGTCTACGCCGTCCTTACCGGAATATTTAGGATGATCATCCGGAGCAAAGCAGTAGCATCTCGTTATTGTCACGGTATCTCTTGCTATGCCGAGGATACCGCCCACGTATCTGTATCCGAAAACTGCACCGCGGTTATAAGAATCAGTGATGCT
This sequence comes from Clostridia bacterium, assembly GCA_017963755.1. Lineage (GTDB taxonomy): Bacteria > Bacillota > Clostridia > UBA1212 > UBA1255 > UBA1255. The sequence goes on from JAGCTF010000043.1 coordinate 4,489, forward strand.
TCCGCCTTTGGCAAATCCGACGACACCGCCGATGTGAGTGCCGTTGCCTTCAATATCGCCGGTATTTCCGCATTCTATGACAGAAACTTCATTTCCGTATCCTACGATGCCTCCTGCGGTAGTTTCTGAATCCTGAGGACCGGTCGCTGTCACGTCTCCGTCGTTTATGCAATATTTGATGGTGCAGCCTACGTCCACGGGTTCGTTAAAGCCTATTATGCCGCCGACGTCCTGAGAACCTTTTACATTGCCCTTGTTATAACATTGAACGATCGCACTTGATCTCTGGTATCCGCAGATACCGCCTACACGCTCGTTACCGGAAATGTCGCCTTCGTTGATATTGACCTGAAGAGTTTCTCCGCCGTCAAACGTTTCTCCGACAATACCGGCAGTATAATTCGTTCCGGTCACGTCTCCGCGGTTTATGTTATTTGAAATATTGGCGTTGCTGAAGCCCGCGATTCCTCCGGTCATTGCCAGACCTTCTACGTCGCCTTTGTTCGTGCAGTATCTGATCCTGCTTGAACCGACACCGCCCTTGTAGTCAAATACCGCATGCCCTGTTATTCCTCCGATACGGTCGCCTGAACCCTTCACGTCTCCGGAATTTATGGAGTTCAGGACGTCTTCGCTGTGATCCTGGATACCTGCAATACCGCCTACGTATTTTGATCCTGTGACTTTTCCGGTATTGGTGCACGCGTCAATGCCCGATCCACGGGCAAGTTCTCCGGCAATGCCGCCGGTTCTTTCGCCCCCGCTGACCGGCTTATTGCTGATGCAGTTCTCGATATTGCAATATCCTGCGCTGCCGGCAATTCCGCCTGTCTTCGAACCGCCTGAAACAGTGCCGCGGTTGGTGCATCTGACGATACCGACGGTGTTGTCTTTGTTCGAGGATACCGCACCTGCGATACCGCCCGTACGCTCATTGCCGTTGCTGTTGACATTTCCTTCGTTAATACACTCTGAAATGTTTAACGAACTGCCGAATCCGGCGATGCCGCCTGCGCATTGACCGGAGCAGGTGACGTCGGCCTTGTTGGTGCTGTATAAAATCTCGCCCTTTGCTTCACCGGCTATTCCGCCTGCGTACGTGTCTCCGCCGCTTGAGAGGGAAGTAACGCTTGCATATGATTCGTTAAGACAGCCTGTGACAGTTCCGTTTTCACATTTGCCTGCGATACCACCGATATATTTTTTGCCTTTTATCTCGCCTCTGTTCGTACAACTGACAATGTCCCGGTTGGAAACGCCGGCTATACCGCCGCCTTTTTCATCGCACGTGACTGCCGCCTCGTTGAAGCAGTTATTGATCATACCGTCGTTGTATCCTGCGATGCCTCCGACGTATGTGCCGCCCTGGATCGTGCCGCTGAAGGTACAGTTGGTGACTTGACCGCCGTTGTGGTTACGGGCAACGATACCTGCGACGTTCTCATTGCCTTTAACCGAGCCGTCCAGAATGAGGTTCGTCACTAATCCGGCGTTTTCGCCGAACAATCCTACACGGTTAAGCGAGCCGTCGGATATCGTAAACCCGGTCAATGAGTGCCCGTTACCGTCAAACATTCCGGCAAACGGCGTCGATTCGGTCCCGATCGGTACCCACGACGTGATGCCGCTCATATCTACGTCATTAATAAGGAAAACATATTTTCCGTTAAAACTGTTCCCGTTTTTAACGTTTTTAGAAAACGTTACGAGATCGTTCGCTTCTTCGATCCGGTAAGGATCACTAAACGTCCCGCTGCCTTTCATGCCTTCGATTTCCGCAGCCTTCGCCGTGGAGCCGGGTACCGCACTGATAATAAGTACCAGAGCAAGCACAAGCAATGCAAATGAACTTAATAATACTGTTAACAATGACCTTTTCTTTAACATAAAACTACCCTCCTTAAAGAGCGAAAGGACGTGACCGTTTAAACCCCATAAATATTTAACAACGTTAATATCTGCCGGATAGCGGAGATAACGCGATCCTCATAATAATACTATCACCCGGGCCGATAAAAATCAACCAAAATCTTGTTCTGACGCCCTGATTACTTGAAATCACTGTGCTTATGTGATAAACTTCATTCTGCCGAAAAACTGCCGTGATTCAGGTAAAACGCAAAGGCGGTTTTGATAGAAAGGAACAATACTTTGAAAAAAGCGCCGTTGCTGATCTTAATAATTGTCATTCTGCTTTTTACCGCGTGCACAGGAGGGGCAAAGAATGAGAACGCTTCTCCCGCCACCGCGACAGGGCAGGGCAGTCCCGTTGTAGTTCTCATAAGCCCTGCGGCGGTCATTGACACCGAACCTCCCGCAACCGAAACAGAGACCGGAGCCGTGCAGGTTACCGCTTCTGAAACGGCAGTTTTAATATCAGCTATTTCCTCAATCGTTGGATTAAGTTGAGAAACAAAAGCAGCAATAGTTATCCTAGCAAATGCTTCATTACATGATTTGCTTTTGATTTCTAATTTCATTTCGTTATCC
>JAGCTF010000044.1 GCA_017963755.1 Clostridia bacterium
CAGGGCGAGAGCGAAGGCATCTGGAAAGAAATGGCATATAAGTACGCGGACGATCTGGCGGCAATGATAATCGACGAGCGCGAGCGTTTCGGCGTTGACTTCCCGTTCTACAACGTGCAGCTTTCGTCGTACAGGGAAGAGGGGAAGACGTTCTTCCCGTTCCTGCATGTCGTAAGAACAGAGCAGCTCAGGGCATTGACGCTAATACCGGACTCCCATCTGGCCGTTGATCGCGACCTAGGCGCAGATCCGGACTACCCAGACTGGCCGCATTCGCCGCATAAAGCGGAGCTCGGAAGAAGGCTCGCGATGCAGGTCTGGGCGTACGAATACGGCGGAAAAGCGAATATGCCGGACGCGGCTGAGTACGAATCGCCGCTGCCCGTGAGCGTCCGTCCGGGACAGGAACCGGGCACTTTTGAAGTAAGATTTATTAATACAGGAAGCGGCCTTAAAACGTGCGGAGGCGGAGAGCCAAAAGGCTTCGGGATCCTCGCGAAGGGCGAAGAGGAGCCTTCACCTGCGTGTGCAAAGATCACCGGCCCGGACACCGTACTCGTAACTGCCGGAGAAGAGAAGCTGAGCGGCGCCGGAGCTGAAGCGGTCACGTTTGCGCTCTTCCACATCGCAGGCAGAGCCGAGGCAGATCTCGAAAATTCATTCGGACTTCCGGCTCCGGCTTTCAAACTCGGGATCGAAGCCTGACGGGCTCCGGCAGGCGGAACTTAAGAAATATAAACAGACTGAGCGCTTAAAACTGACTGAAGCGCTTAAAACTGACTGAAGCGCTTAAAACAGACTGAAACAGGTAAAAACAGGTGAAACGTTCGGAAATAGATATGGTCGGCGGGCCGCTTTTAAAAAGCGTGATCATTTATACGCTGCCGATCATCTTCACAGGGATATTGCAGCTGCTGTTTAACGCCGCTGACCTTGTAGTCGTAGGAAGATTCAGGGGCAGCGTATGCGTTGCCGCCGTCGGCAGCACTGGCGCGCTCATAAACCTGATCATAAATATGTTCATCGGATTGTCCGTAGGCGCGGGCGTCACCGTAGCGCAGGCCAAAGGCGCGGGGGACGGTAAAGAAATGCACAAAGCCGTGCACACGTCGATATTGACCGCACTGATCAGCGGCGTCATTCTTACCGCCGCGGGCATATTCCTCGCAGGCCGCCTGCTTAAGCTCATGGACACTCCCGAAGATATACTGCCGCTCTCGACCAAATACATGCGCATCTATTTCGTAGGCATCCTGTCGTCGATGGTTTACAATTTCGGCGCGGCGATTTTGCGCGCGCTCGGCGATACCAGAGGCCCCCTTATGTTCCTCACGATCGCCGGTATCATAAACGTCGGACTGAACGTGCTGTTCGTGCTGGCGTTCGGAATGGACGTTGACGGCGTCGCATGGGCAACCGTGATAACGCAGACTATCGCCGCAATACTCGTGCTCATGTCTCTGGCCAGGCGCGACGACGCCGCAAAACTGCGCTTCCACAAACTGCGCATATACAAAGGATCACTGCTGAAAATAATGAAAATAGGGCTTCCGGCCGGTTTTCAGAGCGTAATGTTCAACATTTCGAACGTGTTCATCCAGTCTTCGGTCAATTCTTTCCATTCCGTCGCCGTTTCGTCCGGAAACTCCGCCGCGGGCAATATCGAAGGCTTCGTGTACGTTTCGATGAATGCATTCCACCAGACGGCGCTGAACTTCGCCGGACAGAACGTCGGAGCGGGCAAGGCAAAACGTACCTGGAAGATCCTGCTGTGCTGCCTGGGCTGCGTCTCTGCGTTCGGCATAGTGCTCGGCGCGCTCGGATACATATTCGGCCGCCCGCTCCTGTCGATCTACATCGTTGACTCCCCGGAGGCGATAAACTACGGAATGACGCGCCTCGCATTCATCTGTCTGCCTTACTTCCTCTGCGGCCTGATGGACGTCACGACCGGCACGCTGCGCGGCATGGGCTCTTCGTTCGTGCCGATGGTGATAACCGTGGTAGGCGTATGCGTGATGCGTATGGTCTGGATCTTCACGATCTTTTCGATACCGCGCTTCCACACGCTCGAGATACTTTATCTGTCTTACATAATATCGTGGATAATTTCTTTTGTTGCACAATTGATAGCATTCAGAGTAGTATATAATAAAATAAACAGATCGTCCGGGACCGGTAAGGACGCAGGCGCTCCGGAAGGGAGCCAGGCGGAGATTAATTGACGGCCGCGGAGGGGGAGGAAAACGTATGAAAAAATGGAAACTGATAGCTCCGATATTTGCCCTCGCACTATTTGCAGCATTGCCCGCGCTCAGCGGCTGCGCGCATAAAGGCCCTTCGCTCGAAAAACTGCTCGAAAAGCCCGAATCGTTCCCGATATCGTTTAAATACGGCCGTAAGACCTACCACGGCTTCGACGAGGATTTCGAACAGGTGTCGAACGTTACCGAAAAAGTCGAAGACGGAAAACGTATTACGGCGCAGTTCTTACACACTGCAAGCGGCGTTTCTTTCACCGTTGAGGGCAAGGAATATTCCGCGTACGACGCGTGCGAATGGACGGTCTGGATTGAGAACGGCAGCGGAAAGAAGACTTCGGACAATTTCTCCGAGATCTGCGCGCTCGACTGGGAGGCGAAAGGGAAGAACGCCGTGCTGAAAGGGATCAACGGCGACCTCGGAGACATGTACGCGCCGTACGAATACAAGATGGCGAACAATACGGTCGTAAAAGGCACCGATACGGGGCGCCCCACGCACGTTGACTTCCCGTACTTTAACCTCGAATACGGAAACGGCGGCACGTTCATTGCCGTCGGCTGGCCCGGAAGCTGGAAGGCCACTTTCGAGGGTAAAGGCTCGGACAAGACCCGCGTTACCGCCGGTCAGAACTACACCGACATGTTCCTGGAGCCGGGTGATAAGATCCGCACGCCGCTGATCGTTATGGTCAATTATTCCGGCCGCGACGAGGATAAGAACATGAACCTCTGGAGGCACTGGTTCATCGACTGCAATATGCGCCACCCGGAAGGAAAACGTTTCGAGCCCGTATTCTGCGCTTCTTCCGGCGCTTCGGGCATGACAACGAAGCAGTTTAAGAAACTTATCAATACGTACGAAGAAAACGACATCAAACTCGACTACCTCTGGATCGACGCAGGCTGGTACCTGAACGCGAAAGGCGAGCCCTGCTCGTGGCCCGAGACCGGAACGCTCGACGTGGATACGGGCAGGTTCCCGGACCGCTTTGCGGAAGTTTCCGAACTTATGCACAGCTACGGCGGTAAAGTC
>JAGCTF010000045.1 GCA_017963755.1 Clostridia bacterium
CCGATCGGTCTGCCGTTGCCGTCGATCTCTATCATACCTACGGGAACTTTGCCCTCTGTCGCCTGTACGTATTTCAAAGCGAACAGATAGCCGATCGCCGAGAACTGAGAGGCAGTGGCATTGTTCGCGATCTTCCAGGATGCTCTGTTCGCGACGTCCTTGTTCACGTCTTCAGTGCCTCTCTTAAGCTTCGTAGGTGTAGCCTGCGTATTATAGTGGAGGCGGATGGGCAATGTCTTGTCGATCGTCTTGCTGCCGCCTTTTTCGGCGTCGTTTGCGTCAACGACGGTCCAGTGGATCTGCATCTGGTATGCGCAGTTGGACTGGCCCATTACCATATATACGTCGCCAACGAGCACGTCGGTGAATTCCACTTCTTTAGTGTCGGTGTATATTCTGAGGGAATGGCCCATTTCCGCGTTTGCGGGAAGTTTCTTTTTGAACGTGATCTCCCATTCGCCGTTTTTGATCTCTGCTTCGGAGAACATGCCCATGAACTCGCCCGATACTTTCTTTCCGTTTTCGCTCTCGTCAGCCCAGCCCCATACGCGGATATGTTCGTTGCGCTGCAGGACCATATTTTTGCTGAAAGCTTTGGAGACGGTGAAATCGGCCGCGTAAGGCAGATCGAGCGGCTCGTCTATACCCGTTTCAGGCGCTTCCGTAGGCGCTTCAGTGGGCACTTCCGTAGGATCCGAATCCGGCGCCGCGGTTTTCTCTCCGGGGGTATCGTTCTGAGCGGGTTTGCACGCTGCAAAACTGAGGGCGAGCACGCCGCACAGAAGGATCATCAAAAATCTTCTCATTTTCATTTTTATTCCTGCCTTTCTTTCAAAAAGAACCGTTCCGTTCTGTTCTGTTCCGTTACGTTCCGTTATGATCTGTTATATCTCCGCTTAGTTATTACGCCTTCACGGCATTGTCGCAGCCGTCCAGCAGCACGTTCGAGACTCCCGCTTCTACCCCGTTCCTGATGAACTTCCTGGGTATGCGCTTGCTGAGGCTGCAAATTATTTCGTAATTGATCGTATTTTCGAGCGCCGCCAGCTCTTCGGGACTGATGCAACCGTTACCCTGCGCGCCGAACAGCACCGCTTCGTCGCCGGGCCTGACTTCGATCCCGGAGGCGGAAAGGTCAGTAACGTCAACAAGGCACTGGTCCATGCACACGCGCCCTCGCACGGGGGCCCTTCTGCCGTGGACAAGCACTTCCGCCCTTCCTCCCAGCGACCTCGCGTATCCGTCCGCGTACCCGACAGGCACGGTGGCGATCACGCTCTCATTTTCCGTGCGGTACGTGCATCCGTAGCTTAAATAAGTACCTGCCGGCACGCGCTTTACAGCCGTGATCTTCGCCTTGAAAGACATTGCCGGCTTCAGCTCGAATCCGGGATGCAGCGACGCCGCGGCCGCTTTGGACGCCTCCGACGGATACATTCCGTAAAGGATAATTCCCGCCCTTACCGCGTCGAGGTGCATTTCGGGATAACGCAGTATTGCGGCGCTGTTGGCCGCGTGCCTTACCGGTATATCGAGTCCTTCGCGCCTGAGCGCGTCACAGACGCCCGTAAAGGCGGCGAACTGCTGCTGTGTATATTGACCGCCCGCAGCCTCGTCCGATACAGCGAAATGCGTAAAAATGCCCTCTATTTCGATGTTTGGCAGGCGTGCAATATCCAGTATCTTTTTTACCGTATCCGGCTCTTCCGCCCTGAATCCCACGCGCCCCATGCCGCTGTCGATCTTTATGTGAACGATTGCTTTCTTTCCGGTCCTTACCGCCGCGTCGGAAATGCTTTTAGCCATTCCGGGTGCGAATACGGTCTGCGTTATGGAATATCTGATAAGTTCTTCCGCGCGCTCCGGCTCCGCGTCGCTCAGAATAAGTATGGGGCTTTTTATTCCCGAAAGCCTCAGCTGGAGCGCCTCGTCTATCTGCGATACGGCGAGCATATCTGCGCCGCTCTCTATAAGGCACCCTGCCACTTGTACAGCGCCGTGTCCGTACGCATCCGCCTTCACCACGCCGATCAGTTTTGCGCCGGGCGAAGTGACCGCCCGCACAGCCGCCGCGTTATGTGCTATCGCGTCAAGATTTATCTCTGCCCATGCCCTTGTATTATCAAGCATAAATAGTCAGTTCCTCATTTCTCCCAGTTCGAAGATCAGGTCGGACGCGGTAATATAGCGCTGAGAATTGCGCGATGCTGCCGCGTCTCCCGCAAGGCCGTGAATCGCCACCCCTGATTTTACTACATTCAGTAAATTTTGGCAATGTTCATCCGCGCCCGCGGCTAATCCCGCGATTATACCCGCGAGAACGTCGCCGCTTCCTCCGGTGCCCATGCCAGGATTCCCGGTGCGGTTCTCCCAAAGCTCTCCTCCAGCGGTCACGAGCGTCCTGTGCCCTTTAAGCACGGCGGTCCCGCCGCACAGCATTGCCCCGAGCTTCAGCGCGTATTCAGGGCGGCCTTCGCTTATCTGCGTTCGCGAAACGCCGAGCAGCCTCGCGGCCTCTCCCTCGTGCGGAGTTATGACGAACTTCCCGGGCCTTATCTCAGCCGCTTTTTGCATTTCTTCCGCCCTTCCCGTAAACGGATACAGCCCGTCGGCGTCAAGCACCACGGCTTTCGCGTCAGGGGCAAATTCTTTGCTTGCGAGCAGCTTACGGACAAGTTTCTGCGTTCCTGCTTCGCGCCCGAGCCCCGGTCCGATCACGACAGCGTCTTTTCTTCCGGAAAGCTCCGCCAGCCTGTCTGCGTCGTCAATATCGAAATACGTTTTCCCGCTTTCGCCCAGAGGACATTTGACCGCCTCCGGCAGCGAAATTTCAACGTTCCTGAGGCAAGCACCTGGAAGCGCGGAATAAACGAGCCCGGCGCCTGAACGCATTGCCGCTTTTGCGCACAATACCGCCGCGCCGGTCATTCCGTATGATCCCGCTATAACAAGCACGCTGCCGTTCGCGAACTTGTCCGCGTCCGGATCCAGCGGCCTTAAATAATAATTAAGCGCCTCGTCTGCGTTTATCAGTCTGATCTCCATCTGAGAATCCCGTTAGTCACGTCAGTCAACGTTATAATTTTTGTCCCTGTTTTTGTAATATTTTACTATTTTTTCAACGATACCGCTGACTACCGACAGGAGAGCGGCGACAACGATTATTATCATTATTACGCTGCCGGCAGACGTTTTTCCGGAGCCGCCCTCGTCCGTTCCTTCGAACAGTATGTGCTCGCCCCTTTCAGTAGTCGGAAGCGGTGTGGCGTCCGGATCAGACGAAGGATCTTCATCCGATCCGTTCGCAGGTGTCCCGCCTGATGCGTCAGCGTTTCCGGCAGCGGTCGTTTCGGGCAGTTTCGTTTCAAATACGTCCCACTCGCCTTCCCCTTCTTCAAGTTCAATAAGGCCGGCGGCAATGACGTTTGAAGACGCCGCAAATGAACATAAGAATATGACGGCACACACGGCGGCAATTACCGCAGCTAAAACCGTCCTGCTACGTTTATCAGTTTTTTTTACGAACGTCTTCATTGCTTTTTCTCCGGCTTTTATTTCTTAAAAAGCGGCCCGAAATTCGCACACGCTCTGAAATCCGCGCCTTCCTTGTCCATGCCGAACGCATTCCAGGCTGCCGGACGGAAAATGTCGCTGTCGGGCACGTTGTGCATGCACACCGGGATCCTGAGCATCGAGCAGAGCGTGATAAGATCCGCACCGATGTGTCCGTACGAGATCGCTCCGTGGTTTGCGCCCCAGTTGTTCATTACGCTGTACGCGTTTTCGAACGGGCTGCCAGGCTTTCCGTCGCATCTGGGCGTGAACCAGGTGCATGGCCAGGTGGGATTCGTGCGTTCCATGAGCACGTCGGTCACTTCGTCGGGAAGCTTCACGGTCCAGCCTTCAGCGAGCTGCAGGACCGGTCCTAAGCCGCGTACGAGGTTTAAGCGGATCATCGTTACAGGCATCTCGGCCCTTGTCACAAAGTGGCTGGAGAAACCGCCGCCCCTGAAGTTATCGAAGCCGGCTTCGCACCACGATGTAGCCGCGGTCATTTTCTCAATATCTTCATCCGTGACTTCCCACCAGCGCTTCATTAAATGATTGCCCGCCGCATCGGTAGCTTCGCCGCACGCGTCCAGGCACGCCGCGCCGGAGTTCAGCAGATGGATTATGCCGCCGTTCTCTTTGGCTTTGCCCTCGAATTCGTAGTTCGCAACGCGCTTTGTGGCTTCGGGGGACCAGTAGGTACGCACGTCAGCGAAGATCTGCGCACGGTTCGTGAGCAGCTTCATGAAAAGCATACCCATGCCGTTTAATATGTCGTTTTCCGTGGCCAATATATACGGCTCTCTCGCGCCTTCAAAATCGAACGTGGAATTCAAAAGCGCCTCGGGGTAGTCGCAGTTAGGCCAGTGATCGGTCCATTGACGCTGTCCCTGGAAGCCGGCGGCAATGGCGTTGTGCCCCGACGCTTCTTCTTTGAACTGCTCAGGCAGTCTGTCGCTTCCGGCGATCAGGTCGCGTATGATCAGATACATTTTTACGGTGAATTCCCACTGCTTTTCCTTCTGTTCGGGAGAGAATTTAACGAAATCGGGGTTATCGTCGCGCCCTTCGCGGCAATGCTTTTTGGTCCATTCGAGCGCTTTTTCGTAGTCTTCTTTGTTGTAGATCCCTTCTTCCATACGGCGGAGGATCTCGACTTCGTCAACGGATTCTACGCGCATTCCGAAATAGTCTTCCATGAACGCCTGATCCATGATAGAACCGCCGATACCCATTGTCACCGAACCGATCTGCAGGTACGATTTGCCGCGCATCGTTGCCGCCGCGACAGCCGCGCGCCCGAAGCGCAGAAGCTTCTCCGCCACGTCGTCAGGGATGTTGTCAACGTCATTCACGTCCTGTACTTCGTGTCCGTATATTCCGAACGCGGGCAGCCCTTTCTGTGCGTGCGTGGCCAATACGGATGCGAGATAGACCGCTCCCGGCCGCTCCGTGCCGTTGAAGCCCCAGACCGCTTTAATAGTGTGCGGATCCATGTCCATCGTTTCCGAACCGTAGCACCAGCAGGGCGTCACGGTAAGCGTTATATCCACCCCTTCACGGCGGAATTTTTCGGCGCATGCTGCAGATTCCGGCACGCGGCCGATCGTCGTATCGGCAACGACGACCTTAACAGGTTCGCCGTTGGAGTAGCACAAATTCTCTTCAAATAATTTTTTCGCGGCCAATGCCATAGCCATCGTCTGATCTTCCAGACTTTCGCGCAGGCGCATGGGTCCGCGTCTGCCGTCAATAGTCGGTCTGATGCCGATCACAGGATATCCGCCGATAAGTCTCGATTTAGCCATATTAAAACCCTCCGTTTATCAATTATTCTTTAGCCTTTTTTTATGCTTTCTTAATAAGCAGCGTTACTATCTCAAACGGCCTGTACGGCACTTTGAACGCGCGCCTGCCCTCCAGTTCCAGTTTCTCGAGCTTGTGTTCGGACAAGTCTGAGAGCCATACTTCTTTCGCGTCGAAGCCGAGCGTAAAGTTTGCTGTTCCTCTGAAATTGCGCGATTCGTATCCGCGGACAATAATTTCGTCGCCGTATTCGGCTTCTTTCACCGTCTCGATCACGAGATTTTCATTGTCGACAGATACCGGCGACCATTCTTCGGGGAGCGTGCGTTTCTTCGCCTTAACGCTCTTCGCCCCTTTACCGGCTTTCGCGGCATTGTCCGCTTTTACAGCGTACATCGGGAAGTTAAGCATATAACCTTCGCGCACCGTGTCGGCGTCCTTAAGCGCTCCTTTATGCGGCAGGAGCGAGTACGTGAAGCTGTGGTGTCCCTCGTCCGCGACTTCGCTCGGGTACGTCGGACGCTTCAGCAGCGTAAGCTGCATAAGATTACCGTGAACGTCGTGGCCATACTTGCAATTGTTGAGAAGCGACACGCCGTAATCGCCCTCGGAAAGGTCCGCGAACTTGTGTGCGCACGTCTCGAACTTCTGCTGATCCCAGGACGTATTCTTATGCGTCGGACGCTCGATCGTACCGAACTGGATCTCGAACGAAGCTTTATCCGTATTAATATCTACCGGGAACGCGGTGCGCAGGATGCGGTGCAGGCTGTGCCAGTCAAGTTCGGTCTCGAAATCGATCCTCGCGTCTTTTCCGTAGAACCAGACGTTCTGTATGATCGTGCTGCCGCTGTGCTCGCGCTCGATCCTGACGCC
>JAGCTF010000046.1 GCA_017963755.1 Clostridia bacterium
ACATTGCCGCGCCTCCTCTCAGAATTTCCTGTTTGTCCTGAACCGGAGCAGAAGGTCGCTCTTGTCCAGTCCGTATCTGGAGATGATGTCCGTCGCTCTAGAATCGTCTCCGCGGTGTACGGTCTTGAACCTGAAGGTACGTTTGCCGTCGCGCCCGGCGATAGCGTCAAGCAGCGGCACGTTTTCGGGTATGATATTTGAAATAGTTCCGGCGTTGCCGCGGTTGTTGTTGAACGTACGTACTGCACAGATGCCGTTTGCGCCTTTGGCGGAGAATTCCTGAAGCTTTGCCACGCAGTCGTTGAGCTCCTTGATGCTGCTCTCTTCCGAGTCGGGCCAGAGGACGAGCAGGAGGGAATCGTGAAGTTCGTTGTCCGGCGGAAGCAGTTCGGGGTCGTAGCCGTGAGAGCAGAGGTATATGCCGGATACTGGCATTATTGACCCCATCGCGGCGGGGACGGGGAGGCCGATCATAAAGAATATGTGCGCTATCGCGATCGCTTTTAAGAACGACGTTTTTCCGCTTCCTATCGGTCCGGCCATCAGCGACATGGCGTCTTTGCGGTGGATGGTGAGGTTGTTCATGACCATCGTGCGGCCCAGGTTATTCCGCCTCAGCAGGAGCAGCGATATGTCGCAGAGATTTATCAGGTCCGTTGTGCGTCTGCTCGGGCGCGGATCGCAGAGCGGGATATTATTCTTTTTGAGAAGATTGGATATTTTTGCGAGGTTCAGCAGATATTCGAGATGCGGTCCGAATGCTGAGACCGCAGATGAGAGCGTGAGCAGAGAGTTTTCCTGCTTTTCGCAGAAGGCGTTTATGGACGTGAACAGTTCGGGGCGCAGCAGTTTAAGTTCGTCCGAAAGTGCTTCGGGAAGTTCACCGACGCCTGAGTGCGTGCCTTCTTTTCGCTGCGGGATCTTTCCGGTCATTTCGAGGCGGCAATCTTTTATTTCGCCTTTCTGGTACGTGAAGTGCAGTTTGATAAGCGGCAATGAAGATAGTTCGCGGCGTATGTACGAGAGTTTCGTTTCGATCTCGGACAATTCCTTGGCGTTTCTTTGAGGAAAGTCGAGCAGTGCGCGTAATTCGGAAGCGAGTTTTCCGGGGTTGCGGTCAATATCTCCTTCGGATATCGTTTTGCACGCGTCGATCAGTTCTTTTGCGATGTTCAGCAGCGCCATCGTCTTTTCCTGTGCGGAGCTCTGTTTTGAATATGCCCTGAGCGTCCTGCCGAGCGCGAACAGTTTTTTGAACACCTCGGTGAAGTATTCATTGTGCTCCGGGTCGGACACGCCCGATATCATAAGCCTGGCGTCCTCCAGGCGCGAATTGAATTCAGCGTTCCCCTGTCTGGAAGCCTGCGCGCTTTCTTCAAATTCCAGATACATCTGGAGCGCCGTCTGATTAGCGGCTTCTTCGCCCAGACAGTCGATCATCAGTGTTTTCAGGTCTGTGTCGTCAAGGCATTTTAGGAATAGATTTTTTTCCATCGGGTTGTGTCTCCTTCCAGGGATTCTCGTCCGAATCTGGCGGTCGATCTTTACCTGGAAAGTATACTCCCGGAAGAGGAAAAATGCAAATAGCAACTGGCAACTGGCAGTCAGCAGTTATTAGTTGCAGGTTACTCGTTATTAGCTGCCAGTTACCAGTTGCCCGATGCCAGTTCCCGGGAAACTGTTTTTGTTTTGACATACTGCGCTTTGGATTCTATAATTTCAGCGTCAAGATCCCCGGAAACCAGCATGAATAAAACCGATTTGGAGGGCCGGCACTATGAGCGAAGCCAGTAATAAAAGAGTTGACAATGACAGCAAAAACAGCGGTAAAAAAGGCGGTATAAAAATACCTTTAATCGTTGCCGCCGCCGTGCTCATATTGATAATCATTCTGCTTGCGGTACTGCTTCCAAAATGCGGAAAATCACCCGAAAGACCTGCGGGTCCTGCCGGTTCGGGAGAACCTGCACTTTCCGGAAACACTGAGCAGCCCGGCAGCGACCCTTCCGGGAACGTTGACGCCACGCCCGGAAATCCCGTTGACGCTACCCCCGGAGCCTCGATTGACGCGACCCATTTTCACACGTACGGCGAGTGGAAGACCCTGTCGGAACCGGATTGTACGAATCCGGGCAGGCGCGAGCGCACGTGCAAAGAATGCGGTTTCGTGCAGACGCAGGACACTTCGCCGCTCGGGCACGACGGGCATAATAACGAATGTGTGAGATGCGGAAAGAAGGCGGCGGAGCCGCAGGTGTTCGCGATATCGGACTACATAAATGGGGACGGGCTCTGGATCACAAAATACAGCGGAACGAACGAACCGGACCTGCTGATACCTGACGTCGTTGACGGAAAACCCGTCGTATGTATTGCCGGCAGCGCGTTTGAAGGGGACGATACTATAGTGTCGGTCTCGCTTCCCGACAACGTCACACAGATCGGAGGATTCAGTTTCGGGTATTGTCCGAACCTCAGAATGATGCACTTCGGCAGAAACATTATGAACCAGTATACCGCGGGTATCAACGGCTGCCCGAACGTCGAATTTCTCACTGTCGAGCAGGGGAACCCGTACCTTCACAGCGACGGTAATTGCGTAATCGAGACCGGAACTAAAACGATGGTGCTCGGCTGCCGGAACAGCATCATTCCGGACGACGGCAGTGTGCTCGTCATTAACAGCTACGCATTCCAGACGTGCTACAGTATCACGTCGCTGACGGTGCCTTCGCCCGTGACCAGGATCGAAACTTCTGCTTTCAGTCATTGCAGAAATCTCGCTTCGATAACCATCGCCGACAGCGTAACGACTATAGAATATGACGCTTTCCGGGGCTGTGACGCCCTGAAAGAGGTGCGCCTGCCGGCTCATATAACCAGGCTGGAAAATCAGCTTTTCGAGAGCTGCGTCTCGCTCGAAGAGATCGCGATCCCGGACGGAGTTGAGGGCATTGGCTCCAGTTGTTTTGAAAGCTGTGCGGCCCTTAAGAACGTAAGGATCCCGGGAAGTGTTAAAGAGATCAATAACTATGCGTTCAAAAATTGCACTTCACTTGAAAGCATAAAGCTTCCGGAAGGCCTCAGATCACTCGGCGCGGCGTTCATCGGCTGCACGGCGCTGAAAGAACTTGCGATCCCGGAGAACGTAGAAAGCCTTGCCGCTTCGGCGCTTTACGGCTGCACTGCGCTTAAAAACGTGACTCTGCCGAAGAAGATCGACAACATTCCGCGGCGCTTTTTCGCCGATTGCGCATCGCTCGAAGAGATCGTTATTCCGGAAGGCGTGACAACGATCGACAGCGGCGCATTTGCCAACTGCACCGCGCTTAAGACCGTGACGCTGCCGGCAACGCTTAAATATGTCAGTGAAGAAATTTTCGAGGAATGCACTTCGCTCGCGACGGTCAATTTCGGCGGTACCAGGGCGCAGTGGGATGCGCTCAGGTGGGACGAGAGCGACGACTGCCTGAAGAAGGCAAACGTCGTGTGCAAATAAAGGCTGCGGCTTTGTGCGGATCGGCTCTGCGTTGCAAAGGGCGATCCGAGCCTGTTTATTTTCCTTGTAAAACGCCCCGTTTTATAGTAAAATTCAACCAGAAAAACACCGGGAGGATGGTGCTGATATGCTGAGTAAACACGTTAAATTTGTCGAGGCCGTGCCTGTATGGGCAGAAGGAAGGACACGGGAAATGAACCTGAGCCTTGTTTTTTCGCTCAGGACGGAATTTTGCAGAGGTAAAAAATACGAGCTTGCGATAACCGCATCGACCGCTTATATGGCATTTTGCGGAAATAAAATGATCGCCGCCGGACCGGCGAGGGCGGGACACGGATTCAACCGCGTTGACCGCCTGAAACTCGATCCGTTCGGTGCGGGACAGGGCGCAGACGGATGCGGAGAGAAGGTATCTGAAGAGATAAAAGTTATTGTCGCCGGATATAACGTAAACACTTTCCAATACGTTGACATGCCCTCGTTCCTGTGCGCGGAATTGACCGAAGACGGAAAAGTGACGGGCCGTACCGCGCCTTTCGATCCTTCAAAAAATGACGGATCCGGTGTATTCACCGCACGGGTCTATAACGAAACAATTCAAAAAATCCAGCGTTATTCCTTCCAGCGCGCTTTTGCGGAAGCGTACGACTACACTCGCGCCCTTCCGGATGAGAAACCGGTCCTGACGCAGGCCGAAGCGGGGACGTTCCTCGAGCGCGGGGTAAGGGACGCGGACTTCTCGGAAGTGATGCCCGAATGGATCACGTGCAAAGGCGCAGCACATATGCGCAAAATAGCCGAAGAAGAACGGATACACACACGGTACATCGACGGACCGAGTGATACTTTCAAGTGCTTTAGCATCGATGAGCTCGAGGTCAATACCATGTGGGAGGCGCAGGGGATCGACACGACGTTGTCCGAACCCGGAAAGCAGCCGTTTGGCCCGACTTTCGTACCTGCAGGCAGTTTCGCAGTCATTGATATGGGCTCTGAATATACAGGTATGATCGGTATCGACGTCGAAGCGCAGGCGCAGGCGACTATGTACGTTTTCGAATCCGAGATACTCACCGGCGACAGGCCTGACGGCGTGGATTTTCACCGCCTGGGCGATTCGGACTTGATCAAGTGGACGTTCGGCCCCGGAAAGCACAGTCTGCTCACGTTCGAGCCTTACTCGTTCCGCTACGCTAAAATAATCGTGTTCGGAGCGGACGTTAAGCTGTGCGGATTTAAGCTCGTGAGATACTCCTATAGAGAAATAACTAAGAAATTGTCCGCGAAATTCTCGCCGGAGCTCCGGAAAATATATGACGCCGCCGTCGAAACGTTCAGGCAGAATGCAGTTGACATCTATATGGACTGCCCTTCGAGAGAACGCGCGGGCTGGCTGTGCGACAGCTATTTCACGTCGCGGACGGAGAGGTGCCTTACCGGGGAGTCGCTGATCGAACGCAATTTCCTGGAGAACTTCCTGCTGCCTGAAAAATTTGAGTTTCTGCCCGAGGGAATGCTGCCGATGTGCTACCCGTCAGATCACTACGACGGCGTCTTCATCCCGAGCTGGGCGATGTGGTACGTGCTCGAACTGCGCGAATACGCTGACCGCACGGGCGACCGCGAGCTTATAGACTTTGCAAAGCCGAAGATATATGCGCTACTTAAATATTTCGACCGTTTCGTCAATGAATTCGGCCTTCTTGAGAAGCTCGAATCGTGGGTGTTCGTAGAGTGGTCGAAAGCGAATTCGCTCGTCCAGGACGTAAACTTCCCGAACAACTTCCTGTATTCGCGCGTTCTGACCGCCGCCGGAGAATTGTACGGGGACAATGAGCTTATCGAGCGCGGCGAAAAGCTTCTGAAGACTGCTTCGGCAATGTCATTCACCGGAAAGTTTTTCTGCGACAACGCCTACAGGCGCGGTGATAAACTGGTCCTGAGCGGTGAATGCACCGAGTGCTGCCAGTATTACGCCTTCTATTTCGGCGCCGCAGACGAAAAAACGCATCCCGAACTGTTCAATACCGTCGTCAATGATTTCGGCCCCGGGCGCGACGTTTCAAAAGTGTTCCCGGAGATTGCCCCTGCCAACGCGTTTATCGGCAATTATCTGAGGCTCGACTGGCTGATGAATGTCGGCCTTAAGGAGAAAGTTAAAGAGAACGTGCTCGGGTTCTTCTACGGTATGGCAAAGAAGACGGGAACGCTCTGGGAACTCATGGACCCGGTGGCGAGCTGCAACCACGGCTTCGCTTCGCACGTGGCAGTATGGCTCTCGGCTATGGACGTCTGATTCCGTGTAAGGCAGGTCATGTTTCATCGATGCTCAGATGACGCAGCTTTTCGAGCTTTTCAAGGATGATCCGCCTGTCGTCTGAGTACATATCGAGCATTTCAGAGAACCAGGAAGAAAGCGATTCTTTCATCTCCGCGTCATAAAAAACGAGTGCGGTGATCGAGTTCCTGCAGTAAATGAGCGATGCGGCGTTATCCGTCAGGGCGACCTGGATCTCTTTCGCTGGATGTTTCGGCAGCAGCGTCAGGTGGAAGTTCTTTTCTGCTTTAACCAGGTCGATGATCGCCGCGATATGCTCCGCGTATTCATCTTGAGTGTATGCGACCTGTAGATTTATCAGATCAAAAGAGAAGTTGATGTTCCTGTTTTGCTTAATATGATCTTCGGAAGCACACAGGATCATATTGACGGTTCCGCTTTTGAGCAAGGAACGGAACTGTTTTCTGAGACCGCTGCAGAAGTTCAGCAAATACTTCTTCAGCGGTTCTTCTATATCAATACGCGAAATGATCCTTTCAAGCAACGCTTCCGGGATCGTAAATACGGGAAGCCTGGTGAGCAAAAACGATCTGGCTTTCTGCAGTAAATGGGCAAAAGAAATGTGATCGTCATTGTTTCCGGAACTGAAGACTTTCATGATCGGCATAGCGACAGAAAGCATTGAATCAAACTCGCTTTTCAGGATTTCAAGTCGCTCAGGATCCGTTATATATTCATACCAGCGGTTTTCACTGCTTACAGGGAAAAAACCATGTATGCACGCACTTCCGGGGCGGAGGAAAATGGTATGGTAAAATCTGACGTCCCGTTTTTCACGGAATGCGTACGGCTCGATCATTCCTGAAACGTACAGGGGGGCCCACCGGTTGATCGCTTTTGTGATATTAGTGTTGTCACGGTCGATATTGTGGATGATCTTGATTTTTAATCCGTGTTTAATACAGTTTTCCATCATTGACGTCCACAGCTTAAAATAGGCGTTTTCTCCAAGCACTATGTCTGACGGTTCATCGGAGTACATATACAGTTCTCCGCCTTCGCGGGCGGCGTCATTCAGAAAGCGGGACAATGCTTTTCTGCGTCCGTCTAAACCGTAATAGTAAGTTTCATCAGGTGCTTCGGGTGCTTCAGGAAGAGTCTCAAAATTATCCCGGAAATCTTCCGGCTGCGTCAATTCATCCAGAGATTGCATCAGCGCAAGAGCTTTTGAAGAATCTCCCGCAGTAGAAAAAGCAAAAAGCCAGGCCCAGACTGTATCTGTATCGAGATGTGCTTCGTCTGTTCCGCAGAGTCTGGCAAATTCCTTTGTCTTTCTGATTTTTTTTGCGTGCGAAAAAAGCAGTTCGGCAAGCTTTTCCGAGAGCCGTTTATTCCTGAGCGGAGAATAGATACCGCTTCTGTACCGGCTGATCAAAGATACGTCTATATTTAAATAGCCTGCGATCGCGCTGTTTGAAAGGCCGAGCATCGTCACGGCACGGTCAAGCCTGTCTCCGAACTGCTGGCGTGAAAGCACCAGCATTCGTTTGCTTTTCGGCTCCGCAATATGATTGGGAAGCACTACTTCGTCAGATCCGTATAACCAGGCAATAAGCGCGGGTACTACACTTTCACGCGATGAATCGTCAATTCCGCAAAGTTCCTGTAATGCGGGCAGAAGGTTTTCGTAATCAGCGTATCCGTAAACGCCGTTCGCAAACGAGATGATCGTACGGCTGGCGGGAAGCGGCTCACGGGTCCCCGTCTTGAGCTTGGAGATATTCCCGGATGAGCAGCCCGCAAAACGGGCAATATCAGTATTACCGCAGCCTAGCATTTTGAACAAAACATTGACCCTCTCCGAAACCATAAAACCGCGCTCCTCGTCAATTGATAAGCGAATTATACCATAAGGACAACTTTTATTCAATGAAAAAAAGTTGTCCATTATTGAACACTTCCCCCTATTTACATTATAATAAAACACCGTATGCCTAGAAATGGGCCATACGGAGAACACAATCGCAGACATGCCGCATTTTTGATCTTCAAAAGTGTGCGGTGATGCATAAAGGAAAGGGGAGAAAAGCGTATGAACTTGAAAACGACTAACAGAATTTTAAGTTTCATTCTTGCGCTGATAATGGTGCTCGGATTTCTGCCGGCGAACGCGCTCGCTGTCTTTGCTGACGGCGATGACGTACCGGTAAGAGCCGGAGATGAAGGCTACCCGGACGGATACGATCCGGACAGCCAGGCATCGGTATACGCTTATAACCGCTGGGGAAGCGGGGGAGATCCCAGAATCTCGACAAGTATAGTCGGGTCAGAAAACAACCCGTCTAGTCCGCTTGCCGGCGACACGCTGAATTATGTATTGAAATATACATATTTCGAGATTCCTGAGATAAATTTCGGATATCCCAAAGCGATGCCGATCTATGACTTCTATAAGAATAACTCACTGACGCTGGTTCTGCCGGCGGGATTGCTGCTTAAAGGGCAGGAATCACCTAAGGGTTATTCTGCCAGTCCGGATGACCAGGATCCGACTGTACCGCATACGTATACTTTCCCGCTGGCTGACGTCGATTCGAACGACCCTCAGCAGTTCAGCATTTCGGTATACGTCTGCAACAACGGAACTGACCAGTCGGTGGCTACGTATGATCCGATGAGCCTGACGTTCCATACGGAATTCGACGTCATCGATTATACGGGCGGCAAGGAAACGAAAGTGGGTCATTATAAGCAGGAGGTTTCCGATACTTCAGATCCCATCGTGACGTCCACGCCTGACAGGTGGGGAGTAGAAAAGAGCATAAAAGACGGCTATCCTAAATTTACTGATAATAACACAAAAGCTGTCTTCTCCTGGGAGGTCAAGGTCGGACTGCTGGATAACGACGGTAACCTTATTACCGACGTAAGTCTTTATAACAGACCAGGTCGTGACGCGGTCGAGAGTATCTGGCTCAAGGATACGTTCAGTACTCTTCTTTCCAAGGACGACTCTTCTCCTTATGGGACAATTACTATAACCAAAGGTAGTAATTCGCGCCAGTGGTATACCACCGGAACCGAGATAGAACTAGAACTTAAAGACGGTCTTGCGCTGGATGTTTCCGCTGATGCTGATAAGGTATCTATAAACGGTACCAGTGACCCGAATTATCTGATCCGCGTTCCGACATTGACGACTTATACGGTAACGGCTGAATATAACGTGACTCCTGAAATGATCGCCAAATTCTATGAGAATCCGTACGAACTGAATTCGAAGAACAAGGCGGAAGTTACGAGATACAAGCTCGCGAATGTCCTTCAGGCGAGCGGAAACGAGACTCCTTACTATCCTGAGGATCTCCCACTGCCTGTGACCGAACCGGCTTCCGTTACGATCGGAAAGCTCCTTCGTGAATTCGCTGCCGGTAATATGTCCAATCCGTCGTACGATGGCAGATACGGGGATATCACTTTCAAGATCAGCTTGGATAACGGCGTCACATTTACGGTTTATGAGTACCGTGAAAGCCCGGCTCCTCATTATGTTCCGATCGAAGGTATGACGAACGTTACGTCTGCGACGCTGCAAAAGGGCGTGACCTATTATCTCGCTCCGGGCATTACCTACAAAGTCGAAGAAGTTCTGACGACCGAACAGCTCGGCTATATGGTGCCCGAGTCGATTATCGTGAATCGCGGGAAGGCTGACGAGAGGATTATTTCTGATAATATCTCCCAATATTACTCCGCTACATATGAATACCTTTCCGAGGGCGAAGAATGGACCGTCGATTTCGTAAATAAAGAGATCCGCGGTAAGATCATAGTCGTTAAAAAGGACGACGGCGGAAATCCCGTTAAAAACGTTAGATTCGCGCTATTAGATGCTGACGGAAATCCTGTTCTGGACAGCGAGAATAATCCGATAACTGTTACGACAGGTGAAGACGGAAAGGCAACGTTCAGAAATGTTCCGCTGGGAACATATCAGGTTAAAGAAGACTGGGCGCCTGACGGATACGTAATGGATCCTGATCCGCAGACTGTTACCGTCACTGAGAATAGTACGGAAGCGCAGATCACCCTGAACTTCGTAAACAGAAGAAACGGCGCAACGCTTACTCTTACCAAGTGGGTGGCGATCTCCGAAGCCGAATTCAAGATCAAAGCCAACGCAAGCTTTACTGGAACGTTTAAACTCTACAGAAGATTGCAGGGTACCACGAGCTGGGGAGATCCGATTGCGGTCAACGGCGAGACAAACCTTACCGTAGGCACCAACGGAACGATCTCTGCGGTGCTTCCTCCGTTTAACGACGCCGGTACACCTTACGAATACAAATTTGTAGAGAACATCCCGGATGGCTTCTATGATCCTGCTACGGGCAATACGACTACCGCGGAAACCGCCCCCGTTACTCTTACGATGGAAGAGAACGGTGTCGTTGTCGCCGCGGATAAGAGCGTGGATATGTACAACCGCAAACTTGTGAAGGCACATATCCAGAAGAAGTTCTATTCTGTCGGACTCGACGGAAAACTTGTCTTCGACGACTCGATGTCCACGACTGCTACATTATATACATATATAGGCTCCGATACTTCCACGCTTACAGAACTTGGAAATGTTTATAAAAACTTCACGATCGGCGGCGGAACGAACGGCGAGCCTGTATGGATCGATTTCAGCAACCTGAAATTGTATGACGGCGCTGACAGGATCCATTACCTCATCAAAGAGGTCGCACTGGACGGATATAAACTTGACGTGAATTCGCTCACCGGCGCAGTGGTCAATATCGGCGGCGTTGATTACATTGAGCTCGCGATCAGCGAGGAAATGACGACGGCTACCTCCATGACTAATGCCGATGAAACGGAGCAGCCTGCAGCAGAGGCGGTCCTCAACAACATCCAGCAGCTCATTCCTGTAAAAGTCTTAAAGTTTGACTTCTATACCGGAACGTACGTAAGCGGATCGAAATACACCGTCTATAAAGCTGACGGCAGCGTTGCCGCAGACGAGAAGAATAACGGACGCTCGCTCAGTGGTATCTCCGTTCCTGAAGACGGCGACGTGTTCTACCTTGTCCCCGGAAAGGTCTACACGTTTGACGAATCGTCTGTTCCCGGCGGCTACTACCTGTATTCATATACCGACGCAAACGGAACGGCGGTCGAGACCACTGTAGAAGGCACTAAGTACGGTACGATCGATCTCACCGGCGACGATTACGTTCTGTCATTTGCTGACGTAGGCGTTGACAAGACCGTTGAGCGCAGGATCTACAACTATCAGGATCCTCTGATCAGGATCATGAAGAAAGACACGCACAACGCGACTGTAAGCGGCGCAAAGTTTACGGTCTATAAAGCGGTAACGGATGATAACGGCAACGTATTATATTACGAAGCTGTAACAGCCGAGAACGCCGTTGACTCCAACGTCGATTCGGGCGTCCGTCTTCCTGCAGGCGAATATTTCATCGCAGAGACGACGGTTCCGGAAGGA
>JAGCTF010000047.1 GCA_017963755.1 Clostridia bacterium
CGCACGTTCGTACGTTGTCCCGGACAATGCATATTTCCTCAACGGGCCGCTTTCGGGCGTTGACGATCTCGGCAGGGAGCTTCCCGACAGCCATTCCATAATTGCTCCCGATTACACGACAAGAAACGAAAACGGCGATCCCGTCAGATATCAGGCTGCGGCTCGCCCGGTCGGAGTCTATGCAGAGAACGGCCGGAAATACGTAGGCCTGTTCTATTTCCTCATCCACGGCACGATGAATTACGATAACCGGGAGCCCAGGAATATACAGGAGATGCTGGACAAATACGGCGATAAGGCCAAGGATATGCCTGAACTGTGGGGCAACGTCGGTTCTACGTTCTATTTCGCGAAACCGCTTTACGGCTATTACGATTCAAATGACGAATGGGTCATCAGGAAGCACCTGGAACTGCTCTCGAACGCCGGCGTTGATTTTCTCTACTTCGACGTTACGAATAATTATCTGTACGACCGCACGGCGGTAAAAATAATGGAGCTCTGTCACGAATTGAATACACAGGGCTATGCGGCGCCTAAGATCGTTTTCTACACCAACACCGAAGCGGAAGAACGGGTTTACCAGGCGTACAAACTGATATATTCGAAAAATCTTTACCCGGACACGTGGTTCATGCTCGACGGGAAACCGCTGATCATAGCTCCGGAGAAAGCAAATATTGACAACTTCTTCACGATCCGCGTTCCGCAGTGGCCTAACGAGCCCCAGCGCGAAAATTCCTGGCCGTGGATCGATTTTGACCAGCCTGCGAAGAAGCACGGCAAAGATTATAATGAAGCGATCTGCGCATCTATCGCGCAGCACAACGGCAATATCGAGTTTTCGTCTTCCGCGCTCTACGGTTATAAGGGCAACCGCGGCAGGTCGTACAACGGCGTTACCGATGAGCCTACCGCCGATTCTTATAAGAGGGGCGAGAATTTCAGGCAGCAGCTTAACCGCGCTATCGATTCCGGCGTTCCTTACGTCATGATCACGGGCTGGAACGAGTGGATCGCTAACCGCATGAATCCGATGACGAAAGAGTATCCTATCTGCTTTATGGACTCGTTCGACCTCGAATACAGCCGCGACATCGAGATGACCGAAGGCGCGTACTTCGACAATTATTATATGCAGCTCGCGGCCGGGATCACTTCGATACGCGGTGCGGCGCCGGAGATAATAAGGGACGACAGGCACGCTATAGATATTGCCGGCGACTTTTCGCAATGGGATAACGTGGCGCATTATTACACCGATCCGTCGGGGGATGCTCAAAAACGCGATACTAACGGAGCGGCGGGCACACATTACACGAACGACACGGGGCGCAACGATATTGTCCGCATCAAAGTTACGGGCGATGCATCGTACCTCTACTTCTACGCGGAATGTGCGGACAATATAAAGCGCGGCTCCGGGTCGGACAGCTGGATGCAGATACTGCTGAACGTTGACGGAGGCCCGTCGGGCTGGCTCGGGTACGATTATATCGCATGCTACAAAACGAAGGGTGACAACGTCGCTACGCTTGCCAGGGTGAACGGCAGTTCGTACGATCTAACGGAGGTGGCCGAGCTTACGTACCAGGTGAAGGGAAATAAGATGATGGTCGCTGTTCCGCTTGAGTCGCTCGGCATCGATTATTTCAACAAGATCTCGCTTACTTTCAAGTGGATCGACAGTTCGAGCCTTATCAAGACCGCAGAGCAGTTCTATACAGACGGCGACTGCGCGCCTCTGGGCAGGCCGGACTTCACTTACCGCACGTACGCCGCAGATGCAACGCCTGAAAAGCTTATGAAGACGGTTGCTCTTTCAGAGCGCAAGGAGGCTTATGAAAAAGATCAGAAAGGGAAAGACCCGATCAAATACGTTGACGCCGGAAGAGACGCCGCACGCTGGGCGGTACCTGCTGCGATCGCAGGCGGAGCCGCTGTGCTGGCAGCCGGAGCAGGTATCGGAATTGCCGCTTCGAAAAAGCGCAGGAAAAAAGTGAAGGCGGAATAAGGAAAAGAGCCTGACGGGCCATGACGGACCGCGCGTTCAGACTTGAAAGGCCAGGTGTTCAAACCAGGTTGATAAACGGCCGCAATTGGCTTATAATATAAAGACGGCGCAAAGGCTGCGCCGCCTGTTTTATATTAATCCGTCTTTGGGGAGGATAAACGCATGAGAAATGTTGACGTTTCACTGGTAACAGCTGCGATACGCGAAATGTGCATCGAAGTAAACCATAAATTGTCGCCGGATATGGCGGGTAAACTGGCAGAAGCAAAAGAGCGCGAAGAATCGCCGCTTGGACGCCAGATACTCGGCCAGCTTATAGAGAACATGGATATTGCCCAAAAAGAAATGATACCGATCTGCCAGGATACGGGTATGGCGGTCGTTTTCATCGAAGTAGGGCAGGACGTCCACTTTGAGGGCGGAAATATCGAAGACGCCGTGAACGAAGGCGTGCGCAGGGGATACACGGAAGGATATTTAAGAAAATCCGTTGTCCGCGACCCGCTCGAGCGCGTTAATACGGGAGATAATACTCCGGCGGTCATCCATTATTCCATTGTCCCGGGCGAAAACGTGAAGATAACGCTCGCGCCGAAGGGATTCGGAAGCGAGAATATGAGCCGCCTGTTTATGTTAAAACCCGCGCAGGGGATCGAAGGCGTTAAAGAAGCGGTGCTCACAGCCGTCGCAGACGCCGGCCCGAACGCATGCCCTCCCATGGTCGTGGGCGTGGGTATCGGCGGAACGTTCGAAAAATGCGCGCTGATGGCTAAAAAAGCACTCACCAGGAACGTGAACGAGCGCTCTAAAATACCGTACGTAGCCGAACTCGAGACGGAACTGCTCGATAAGATCAACTGCCTCGGCCTGGGCCCCGGCGGACTCGGCGGCCGTATGACAGCGGTCAACGTAGCTGTCGAAACGTATCCGACGCATATCGCCGGACTTCCGGTGGCGGTCAATATCTGCTGCCACGTTAACCGTCACATCGTGCGTGAGATCTGAGGAGGAACGAAAATGGACAGACATATAAATTTACCTTTGACCGATACCGACGCCCGTTCGCTTCGCGCGGGTGATTACGTATACCTCACCGGCGTGCTTTATACCGCCAGAGACGCGGCGCATAAGCGCATGTATGAAGCGCTTGACGCAGGGCAGGAACTCCCTGTTGATCTAAACGGACAGGTCGTATATTACCTCGGACCTACGCCCGCACGCCCCGGTCACGTGATCGGTTCTGCCGGGCCGACGACTTCTTCGCGCATGGATAAGTACGCTCCCAGGCTGCTCGACCTCGGGCTTAAAGGCATGGTAGGTAAAGGAAAAAGAACGCAGGAAGTTATTGACGCCGTGGTCCGCAACGGAGCTGTTTACTTTGCCGCCGTGGGCGGCGCAGGCGCTCTGCTCTCTAAATGCATTAAAGAAGCCGAAGTCGTGGCTTACGACGATCTGGGCACCGAGGCGATACGCCGCCTGCGTGTCGAGAACCTGCCTGTAATAGTAGTTATCGATTCCGAAGGAACCAATCTGTACGCAACCGCCGCCGATCAATGGAAGAAATGATCATTCGAAACAGTCTTAAGTCGGTGATACGTTCGCCGCTTAAAAGCATACTGTTTTTCCTGCTGATAATGGCGCTCGTAGCGGCCCTTTCGCTCGGTTCCGCGCTCGTAAGCATGTGCTCGGCGCTGATACGCCAGTGCGACTCGACTTATACTACCATTGCCTCCGTCGAATACCGCGGCGGCCGCTTCCCGGAAAAATCCGTGAGCGATAAGAACGCCGCCCGCATGCGTGCAGCCGTAGATTTTGACGCACTTTCAGAACTGAAATACGTAAAAGCCGTTGACAGAAGCGATACGGCGATAGTTTCGCTCCCTGATTTCAACCGCGTTCTCGCGGAAAACTCATCGTCACAGAACGTTGTGGTAGTAGTAGCAAAGAAACTTTCGAACGACAACGCGATGGCGAAAGTTACGTCTGTGCTGTATTCCGACACACTTGCCGAAGACAGACTGATCAATATTTACGTAAACGATACCAACGGCAAAAGCGTTCCTTTTAACGGCGAGGAAGGGCATTATTATCTGTTCACCGGATATACGAACGGCGATATTTCAGGCGTTATCGACGTATATATGAGCCTCCAGGTCAACGAAAAAGCGCAGAGTGCCGGAATCGTTCAGGAGTCTGCGTATATCGACGTGACGGATGATAAGAGACTCGAAAACGGAGATCCGCGTTACGACTTTTTCATCGATGCCGCGAACGCGTACGACCTCATCAATCACTCCTGGTACGCGCGGATATCGCCCGATCCGTCCTTCCTTGAAACATTCGTAGAAAAAGATTATACAGTGCGCGAGGGGCGCCTGTACACTGAAAAAGACGCGGAAAACGGCACGAACTGCCTGCTCCCGGACATCATTGCCGACCGCTGGAACGTAAAACCCGGCGATGAAGTAACGCTGATACTGATGCAGACGTGTTTCTCTTCATTGACGGATTCGTACTGGCCGGAAGCGCGTAAAGAAACGGAAGCGTCTGAAAGCGGCGGGGAAAGTCCCGAATACGGTATCGCGAATATAAAGTGCACCGTCACCGGAATAATAGTTACGACGGCGAGAGAGATCCCGCTAATATACCTTTCTGACCTGGGCACCGTTCAGCCCGGCGACGGATTCTGCGGCTATACGCTCGGAACCCTTCACCTGAAGAACGGAATAACCGGAGCTCAGCTGGCAGAGATCAGCTCTTTACTTCCGGAAGGGGCGGAGATCGCCGTATACGACCAGGGCTACTCTGTAGTCACGGAATCACTAAGTAAACTGCGCGGTGACGCCTCGGGAGTCGTCGCGGCAGCGGCGATCGCTACGCTGGCAATGCTCGTGCTCTTTGCGTTCGTGTTTGTCGGCCGCCAGTCTGATTCGGTGGTGACAATGTACCTTATGGGCACCCCGGTGCGCGGCCTCGTTCTGTACGTAGTATGCGCAGCTGCGGCGGTCCTTATTCCGGCTTCGGTCGCGGGCAATATTTTTGCTTCCGTCTTTTCCGGCAGCCTCACCGGTCTGATAGATAAGTCGGTGGCCGGCGCCCAGTCGGTAATGTCGCTCTACAGCAGCGCGAGCCTGGGTATATCGATCCCGTTCACGGGAAAAATAACGATGCCCGCGTGGCCGGGGATATTGTGCGCCGCTTTACTTTGCATTGCCGGCATCGCCGCGTGCCTCGTATTCCTGCATATTGCCCTCAAACCTGTAAGCCCCGAAGCGTACACTGTCAGGAAAGAAAAGAAAGAGAAAAACAGATCTTCCGAACCTAAAAACGCGATGCCTTTGAAACTCTCGGGCGCCGCGAGAAAATACATATTATTGTCCATAAAGCGCGGAGGGATACGCACGCTCGCGATCCCGCTCGTAAGCGCCCTGATGGTCGTATTCATACTTGTCCCAGCGAACGCGCTATCGTCATACAGAAAGCAGATCGAGGAGCTCAATAACAATACACGGATCGACTGCTACTTTACCGACTACGGCGGAAAACGTCGCTACGACCTCGTGCTGATGGATAATATGATAGAAGTCCTTTCCGACAGCGAACATTTCGATAATTTCCACTTCTCCGCGTGCGATCCGTACTCTGTAGTATATACGCTTTCAAAGGGCGAAGGAGGAGAACAGGTGCGCACGGAATACGGCGAAAGTGTTCCGGCGGGCGGATTCTCGTTTGACAGTTTCCTCGCAAATTTCATGAACGGACCGAAGATGTTCTATACGGACGAATTCACTTCTGTGCCGGAATTTGTCGGGAAGCAGGCGCCGGAGGTACGCTGGCTCGACGGTTACGGATATGAGTATTTCACCGAAGAAAGAAACCCGTTCCCGCTGACGAAAAAAGGCGACTACATCGGGCTCCGCTCGGGGAATTATATTTTTAACTGCCCCGTAGACGACAGAGAACTGTGCCTCGTTGTCCCCGAATCGTTCCTGGAGCAGTACAAAGTGGAACTCGGCGATTCCGTCGGAATGATAGTGTCCGAAGACCTTGTCAACGAAGAATATAAAATAGTGGGCGCTTTCCACGACGTAGGAACGACGAACTTCATATATACGCGCAGGGACAACGTTCATAAAACTTTCATCATTTATTCGCAGGTGCGGCCCGGCCTTCCTACCGGAGAAATGCTGGTCGTAAAGCCGCGCAATTCCAGTTCGAGCGGAAGCTTCAGGCTCACGGATACGAACCGGATAGTCGAGGCGAAAGAGTGGCTGAAGTTTAAAGGGTTCAGCCGCGTTCACGAGTCCGGGTTCTACAGACTTTATCCTATTTTGGAGGACCAGGAATACTGCGAATCGCTCGAAAAACTTCAGCGGAATATAGGATACCTGGAGAAAGTACTGCCCGCGATGGCCGCGCTCGTGCTGCTGGCCGGTTTCGCCGCCGCGTATCTGCTGATGTTCAGGCGCAGGGTCGAGATCGCCACACTGCGTTCGATCGGAGAAACGTCTGCACGCGTGTTCTTTATATTCTGCACAGAACAGCTCTCAGAGGCCGTTCTTGGCACTTTGCTGTGCGTGGTCATCTGGATAGCTGTCTTAGGAATAAATGCGAATATGTGGCTCTCAGCGGCATTTTTTGCGGGATTCTTCATCGGTACGGTGATCTCGGCGCTGCGGATGAGCAGAAACAACCTTTTGGATGTACTTAGCGACAAGGAGTGACGGAAATGATCCTTGAACTTAAAGACGTTATATTCAGTTATAATACGCGCTGGAACCGCGTCGACGTATTAAAGGGCGTCAATGCCGGATTCGAGCGCGGCAAGGTCTACGGCATCGTGGGCAAGTCGGGCAGCGGTAAGAGCACCGTGCTTTCGCTGATGGCGGGGATAACGCTTCCTCAGAGCGGACAGGTGCTGCTCGAAGGCGTACCGACGTCTGAAATGGATCTCCAGGAGTACCGCAGAGATAAGGTCGCGGTCATCTATCAGAGTTTCAGGCTGCTTCCGCTGCTTACGGCGGTGGAAAACGTCATGTACCCGATGGAGCTTCGCGGCGTTAAGAGAAAAGAGGCTCAGAAGCGCGCGGAGCAGTATCTTGAAGACGTAGGCATTCCTTCTACGGCGTATTACCGCTTTCCGGCAACGCTCTCCGGAGGCGAACAGCAGAGGGTGGCGATTGCCCGCGCGCTTGCCTGCGACACGCACCTGATGCTCGCGGACGAACCGACCGGAAACCTTGACGGCGAAAACAGTGAAATAATAATTGACCTACTTCGCAGACTTGCGGCCGAACGCAATTACTGCGTAATAATAGTAACGCACGACGTCGACGTCATGGATAAGCTCGACGTGGTGTACCGGATGCACGACGGAGTGCTCGTAAAACGCTGAAGGAGATACGGTCCACGTGAAAAAGAAGCAGGAAAAAACTGATAATAAAACCGTTCAGGCGGAGACCGCGAACGTACCTAATACAGCGAAAAAGAGCGCCGGCAGTATGATAAGCGCCGTTCTTGTATGTATGCTCGGTTCGCTCGTGGTATCATTCGCACTTAACCAGGTGCTTAAACCTGCGGGATTCTCTCCCGGCGGCGTTACAGGTCTGGCGGTGCTGGTAAACAAGATAACAGGCGGCCGTTTCCCCGTCGGTGTCGCGCAGATCGTCATGAACATTCCGCTATTCATACTCGGGTATAAGACGCTCGGGAAGGAGTTCATATTCAGGTCGATCATGGGTACCGTGATGACGTCTATTTTCGTAGACTCCCTCAGCTTTACGGCGAAATACTGGGTGCTGAAGACCGAACCGATATTGGCCGCGGTATGGGGCGGAGTGCTTCTGGGCATAGGCTACGGCATTATTTTCAGAACCGGAGCTACGACGGGAGGTACCGATATTGCCGCCCGCGTGCTGCAGAAAAAAATGAATTATATGACGCTCGGCCAGCTCCTGCTGATGTTCAACGTGATATTCCTTATCGTTGTCGGTCTGGTCAATATGTCCGTGAGTGCCGCGCTTTATACCGGCATCACCGTATTTATTTCTTCTAAAGTAGTAGATCAGGTCGAAGGCGGCGTGAATTACGCGAAAGAGGTGCTGCTCGTTTCGGACAAGGCCGCGGAGATCGGTGCGGATATTATCAGCGAACTCGGGCGAGGGGCAACGATCCTTCACGGTACGGGCGCGTATACCGGTCACGATCATCCTGTGCTGTGGGTGGTCGTGTATAACCGCCAGCTTCCCAAACTGCGCGAGATCGCGGCCCGCCACGACCCCACCGTGTTTATTGCTATAAAAGACGTGCGCGAAGCAAAAGGCCTCACCGGAGCCGGAAGGTTCTGATAAGGCCTTAAGGTGCAGAAACCGCTGGCGGCTCCGCGAACTCATAAAAACGTATAAAAACGTATATTATTATAACCGGCTGCTGTACGTCACAGCAGCTTTTTTATTTCCTTGATATATTCGTCGTCGGTTCCGCAGCATCCGCCGATGTAGCTTACGAATTCAAGCGCCGGCTTCACGTCTTCGGCAAACTGGACCGCGCTGTACGCGACCTCGGTCGAGCCGTCTTTACTCGAGATCGGTTTTCCGGCGTTGGGCTTGAACAGTACGGGCAGATCGGTTTTTTCCGCAAACTCTTTTATGATCGGCAGGGCGAGATCAGGACCGAGCGAACAGTTGAGCCCGATTGCGTCGATGCCCAGAGGCGCGAGCGTTTCAATAGTGTCTTCCACGGAATTGCCGAACATCGTTTTTCCGCTTTTTTCAAAAGTCATTGAACAGAACACCGGAAGGCCGTACTTTTTTGCCTCGACCGTAGCTACGCGCATCATTTCCAGATCCATAAACGTCTGGATCAGAATCATATCCGCGCCTGCTCCTACTCCTGCGTCAAGCATTTCGTCGTATATCGCTGCGCATTCTTCCTCTTCCATATCGCCGTACGGTTCGAGCAGCTGCGTCAGTGGCCCGAGCGAAAGGCAGAGCTTCACACCGGTGCCTTCCAGCACTTTTTTAGCCGCCTTTACGCCTGCGGATACTACGTCGTACGCCGTATATGAAGATGAACGCTTTACGGCGGGACCGTTCGCTCCGAACGTGTTGGCGAGGATGATCTCACACCCCGCGTCAACGTACCGTTTCGCAAGTTCTTCGATAAATTCGGGATGCTCTATATTGTATCTCCACACGGGGACCTTTTCCACGCCGTTCTTCTCGGCGATGCTCCACAG
This sequence comes from Clostridia bacterium, assembly GCA_017963755.1. GTDB lineage: Bacteria > Bacillota > Clostridia > UBA1212 > UBA1255 > UBA1255. The sequence goes on from JAGCTF010000047.1 coordinate 9,252, forward strand.
CGACGTTCCTACGGCGCCGTCCATAAGCGTGATTTTCCTTTTCATATTCTGAGATACCTCCGATGCGACCTGCGGTCCGGGACCGGCGCGGTCAATTGTTCGTGTTCGATCGTTTGCAGTCGATCATTTGCGGCCGGTTATTTGATCCTTCTGAACAGGCAGTGTATGTATTCGGGGATCGCGCCGAGGTGGCGGACAACGTAATTCGCAAGCCTTGAAGCGCGCCTGAGGGAGACATTGACGCTCGCGCCCTTTAAGTAGTTATAGAGGAAGCACGCGGACAACGAATCTCCGCCGCCTACCGTTGACACCACTTTTACTCTCGGCTTGGCTGATCTGAACAGTACGCCGACTTCGGCCGAGTAAGCGCACGCGCCGTCCTTGTCGAGTGTAAGCAGCACGAGTTTTATGTTCGGGTATTTTTTACATATTGCGCGGCAGAAACCTTCATAGTCTGATCTATCGGCCTCAACGTTTATCGCGTCCTGCTCGTCTCTCGACAGTTTCAGTATCGTAGTGCGTCCGAGCGCGTATTCCACGAAATCCGCAGTATAGTTCGTTTTGCGGATGTTTATGTCGAAAAAGATTTCTTTGTAATTACCTTTTTCAAGGAGCGTCATGAGCGATGCGCGTGACGGGTAGCCGGGATCTCTCACCGGCAGTGTTCCGAAATAGAGCGCGTCTGCCGAAAACTGCCCCGCGCCGCCGCTTACCGGAAGAGGGATGCAGTCGTACGCGGACGGGAACGGAAGGTCGTAGTCCGGCGTACCGCCGTCAAGCGTGATGAGGCTCCTGCCCGTTGGCACACCGCTGATGCGCGCAACGTCGCTGAGGTCAACCCCGTATTCCGCTGCTTTCTTAAGTGCTGCGTCTCCGTCTTCGTCAGCTCCTACGGCGGACAACATCTTTACGTTTGCTCCGAGCCTCGCTATATGTGCCGCGAAGTTAAATGCCGCCCCGCCTATCTCTCTTTTATCCGGAAAGACGTCCCAAAGAATATCTCCAAAAACCTGAATCTTCATAATAAAACTCCTAAAAACTCTTTACGTTAATTTCGAGTTCGAGCGGATGTTTTAGAGAAGTTACGAGCCCGCCCGGTTCGTGGGGCAATTGTAACATAAAAGGCGCGGGAAGTGCAAATGGCAAGTGGCAAGTGGGCGAACCGAATGATAGCACGAATTTTGGGTCTCATGCGAACCCCGGAATCGGTTCGCATTTCGGTCAAAGCACGAACCGGATGATGACACGAATTTTGGGTCTCATGCGAACCCCGGAATCGGTTCGCATTTCGGTCAAACAAAATTCTTAGTCA
>JAGCTF010000048.1 GCA_017963755.1 Clostridia bacterium
ATCGAGCCTCTGCTCGGAAAGCCCGGCTACTTCCCGGCGCTGGATCATCTTATCAATCCTGAAATCTCGTACAAGGATTACGTGTATTTTGTCGAGGGACTAAGATACAGAATAGAGAAGCACCGGAATTACCTTTGAGTATGAACACCGCCTGAAAATTAAAAACTGAACTTCAGGCGGTGTTCTGCGCTCATTTCGCGCCGAGAGACGGCGCCCGCTGTCTGAAAACACCGCCTGGAAATTAAAAACTGAGATCCAGGCGGTATTTTATGTCTGTTTCGATCCGGAAGGCAGAGCCAACACATAGTTGGTAGTTGCCGGTTGCTGTTTGTCCTGCGTATGCCCCGACAATTGACGGCTGCGCGCGTGGCATGTTATAATTTCTAGGCTTTGCAAGGCCTGAGATCCTGCCCGCGGCGCCTCCTGAAAATCAGGCACGGACGCTTTATTCAGAGCGGGATCATTAAAACAACGGGATCATAAAAACAATAAGAGGGGATCACATATGAAAAAACCTGTCCGAATATTTCTATGCGTGCTTACCGTTACTGCCGCACTGTTTTCATTTACAGCGTGCTCCGATTTTACGCGGGGCAGGGGGAACGACAAAATTCATTCTTCGACCCAGCATGAAGCCGATTCGCCTGACTGGGTGAAGGCGCTTCCGGCCGCGAAAGACAGCTCGGTAAAGCAGCTTTTTGTTGTCGCCGGAATGGGTATGGATAAGACGACAGCTACGATATCGATGCACGAACGCGATAAGGACGGAAACTGGAAGCAGATCTTGTCAACGCCCGGATACGTCGGAAAGAACGGCCTATGCCTTGACGCCGATCACGTCGAAGGCTGCGGACAGACCCCTGTCGGAGTTTATAAATTTAACAAAGCGTTTGGAATTGCCCCGGACCCCGGCTGCGCGATCCCGTATTTCAAAGTGAACGATAATACTTACTGGTCCGGCGATGCGAGAGAGGGCATGCACTATAACGAGATGGTCGACATTACCGACTATCCGGACCTTGACCTCACGGACAGCGAGCATATTGTAGACTACGAGTATCAGTATCAGTATTGCCTGAATATCAGCTTCAATGAGGACGGCACGCCCGGGCGCGGTTCGGCAATCTTTCTCCACTGCCTCGGTCCGGTCAAACCGTACACTGGCGGCTGCGTATCGGTGCCCGAAAACATTATGAAACTTATTATGAAGCGTGTCGTTCCGGATTGTGTCGTGGTGGTCAATACCGTGGAGGCTCTTACCGGGAGCGCGGAAATAAGCTGGTGAGTGGGGAAGATTTCTCTCATAATATTTATCTTACATAATATTTATCTCGCGTAAACTCGCACACGATACCTGAAAGGACGATCGCCATATGAAAAACACCGTGTTTAAAGGAAACAGGCTGAATGAGATCTCTTTTCCGCTGGGCGGGATCGGAACCGGATGCATAGGGCTTGCAGGAAACGGCCGTCTGATCGACTGGGAGATCTTTAACCGGCCGAACAAGGGAAGCACGAACGGATACTCACATTTTGCAGTAAAAGCGACGAAAAAAGGCAAACTTGTTGACGCCCGCGTGATCAACGGAGACATGAATACAAACCTTGCCGGCACGCTCGGCCGCGGATTCGGCTCGGGATTGAACGCCGGATCGATGGCAGGTTTCCCGCATTTTAAAAAATGTGTTTTTACAGGCGAATTTCCGATCGCAAAAGTGGACTTTTCGGATGAGGCTTTTCCGGGAAAGATCCGCCTCTGCGCGTGGAACCCTCTCATCCCGCTTAACGACCGCGATTCCGGCATACCGGCCGCTTTTTTCGAATTCGAGATAACGAACACATCCGGGGAAGCGCTTGATTATACAGTTTGCGGTGTCCTGATGAATCCGTACGGCGGGTCGGTCAATGATTTCGTGACTGACGCAAAGATCCGCGGACTTTACCTTCACCAGACTAATTGCCCCCCTGACAACGCAGGGTTCGGCGACATTACGCTCGCGACCGATAATGACGGAGACGTTTCTTATCAGCAGTACTGGTACAGGGGCAGCTGGCACGACGGGCTTGAGAGGTATTGGCGCAATTTTACCGAACAGTCCGAGTTCGAAAACCGCACGTACCCGGGGCCCGGTTCACACGACCATGCGGCAATGGCAATCAAAAAAAGCATTGCCCCCGGAAAAACGGAGCGTTTCAGGTACGTTATTTCGTGGAGCAGCCCAAACTGCGTAAACTACTGGAGCCGGTACGTTGTGAAAGACGAGAACGGCAATGAAAAGGATGTTACGTGGAAAAACTATTATGCCACGCAGTTTGAAAACTCGACCGTTTCGGCGGCGTACGCGCTGACGGAGTGGGAGAGGCTGTGGAAGGGCACGAAGCGCTACCACGACGAATTGTTCGGTGTAACGCTTCCCGCCGAGGTGAGGGAGGCAATTTCGGCCACGACGTCTGTCCTCAAATCTCCTACCGTAATGCGCCTCGAAAACGGAGAGTTTTACGGCTGGGAAGGAACGTGGGAGAACGTCGGTTCATGCGAGGGCACCTGTACGCACGTGTGGAACTACGCCTACGCGCTCTGCTTCTTGTTCCCGAAGCTTGAGCGGTCGATACGCGAAACGGATTTCAAATACAATCAGGACGAAAACGGCAGAATGGCATTCCGCATGACGCTCCCGCTCGGAAGAGAACGCTCAGGCTTCCGAGCATGCCTTGACGGCCAGATGGGCGGCGTCATCAAGACGTACCGGGAGTGGAAATTGTGCGGAAACGACGACTGGCTCCGCGAGTATTGGCCCGCAGTGAAAAAATCGCTCGAATATGCATGGAGCGATAAAAACCCGGATATGTGGGACAGAGATCAGGACGGAGTGCTTGAAGGACGCCAGCATCACACGCTTGACGTGGAACTTTTCGGTCCTTCTTCGTGGCTGCAGGGCTTCTATCTTGCGGCGCTCAAGTGCGCTGCGGAAATGGCGGAGAGATTAGGTGAGACGGAAACGGCCGAAAAATACCGCGAAATTTTCTTGAAAGGGCAGAAATGGAGCGAGGAGAATCTGTTCAACGATAAATGGTATTGCCAGAAACTGGACCTTACCGACAGAACTTATCTGGACCGGTTCGAAGGCGCAGAGGCGTACTGGAACGACGAATCGGGCGAAATAAAATACCAGATCGGCGAAGGCTGCCTGCTTGACCAGTGCCTCGCGCAGTGGCATGCGAATATCAACGGGATAGGGTACGTTTTTGACAAAAAACACCTGCGCACGGCTTTGAAAAACGTATATAAAAACAATTTTATGCCGGATATGAGGTCGCATTACAATACGTTCCGTTTGTTTGCGGTCAATGACGAGGCGGGCGCCATAATTTGTACGTTCCCGAAGGGCATAAAAACGCCTGCGATTCCGATTCCGTATGCGCAGGAGTCAATGCATGGCTTCGAGTACGCTTTTGCCGGCCTCCTGATCTCGGAGGGGATGGTCAAGGAAGGCGTTTCCGTCGTTAAAGCGATCCGTGACAGGTATCGGGGCGATAATCGCAATCCGTGGAACGAGATCGAATGCGGTTCGAATTATGCACGAAGTATGGCGAGCTACGCTCTTATGCCTATATTCAGCGGGTTCAGGTTCGCGATGCAGGATAAGGCGATCGGCTTCTGTCCGGTCACGGAAGGAGATTTCCGGAGCATCTGGGCGGTAGACAGCGCGTGGGGCCGGTTCGAAAGGCGCGGCGGCAGGACGGATATAAAGGTGATAGCGGGCAGGCTGTCGTTGGCCGAGCTCGAGCTGCCGTATTATTCGAAGGTCAATTCTGTCATGATCGACGGGAAGCCTTCCGAATTTACGTTCCGAGGCGGAAAGATCATTGCGGCGATCGATGCCGGGCGGTCAATATCCGTGGCGGGAGAGCTGAAGTGACGGATTTTGTGAAGCCCCTATAAACGCACGTGGGCGTTTACCAAAGTCGAAATGGGACAAAACTCCGAGCTTGAGCGATTTTGTCCCATTTCCTCGCTCATTTAACGCCGCCCTGAAGCGGCGCCCTTTTTGCAAATGGGACAAAACTCCGAGATTAAGTAGATTTGTCCCATTTCCTCGCTCATTTGACGGCGCCCTGAAGCGGCGCCCTTTTTACAAATGGGACAAAACTCCGAGCTTGAGCGATTTTGTCCCATTTCCTCGCTCATTTAACGCCGCCCTGAAGCGGCGCCTGCGCCAAACTACTACCTCATTAACATTGCACGAAGCCGGATAGATGGCTAAGAATTTTGTTTGACCGAAATGCGAATTAAATGCAGGGAACGCATGAGACCCAAAATTCGTGCCATCATCCGGTTCGTGCCCCATTTTCTCGCTCATTTGA